>JBJTRZ010000391.1:0-4088 GCA_046076415.1 Armatimonadota bacterium | reverse complement strand
TCGAATCCCGGCGCTACCGGCACGACCAAGTGTTGCAACGCCGCCGGCGTGGCGATGTCGCCACCGGGCGTGCGCACGCGTGGCACCCGCAGCGCGAGGGCTTCGCCCGATTGGGGGGAATCCCGCCAAGGTTTGAGGGTCCGTTTGACGGTTTCATGCTTGCCGTCGCGATGGCGCAGCACCAACGTCAACTCCGCGGGCGAGGCGCCGGTCGCGGTCGCCGCGACATGCACCGCGATGGCGCGGCCCGCGGGCACCGGCAACGTTTGTCCGCGCGCCGACACCGCATTCTTCCGCCCCGGTTCGGCCGAACCGTAGGCGAACAGTGCGGAGCGGACAATGTCGGAGGTGATGTCGGTGTAGAAGCCCGAGGGAATCACCGCGGCGCCCGCGGCCAGCCCATTCCGGTCGGACGGGAACCACTCCGCCGGAAGGGTTGCGCCCGAGCCATCCAGATCTCCGTCGCGCGGCTGGGGTTCGGACGCCACGGCGTCCGTGTCGAAGACCGCACCGAGGTCGACCGGGACGGTTTTCCCGCCGATCACATCCAGGCGGGCGAAGCCGGTGTCGGAAGTGCCGGTGATGGGCGCCAAGGCGAAGAACCCATCCGGTGGTCGCGTGGCGAACACACCCACCACGTAGCGTCCCATGCGCAGCGGAGTGCGTACCGGGACTTCGATCTCGAGGGATTCTCCCGGCGCAACATCGATGGACAGGGGCAACGTCGGCAGCGCGGCGACCAACGCCATTGGGAATCCATCCGCTTGGAACCAACGTCCCGTAAGGGCGACTTGTCCCTTTGCCCAGCGCTCGGAGCCCAGATTGGTCACCCGCACCCGGACCGGAAGAAGCGAATCGGCGTGAATTGGCTTGCCTTCGGGCACCGAAAGGACCTCGATGCGCGCGGAGTCGGCCGGCGGGTAGACGGCAAGGGATTCCTCGAGACCACCGTCGATGGCCGTGCCGTCGTCGCGCAGCAGGGCCCACCGGATCCGATGCCCCCATTTGGCGGGGTTTGGATCGCCTTCCGCCTGCTTCTCGGGATAGGCGGGGGGAACCGCCTCCCCGGTGGTGCCGATGGTCCGAACCAGCAGCGAAACCGAATTCCAAACGCCGGCCGGCACCGCCCTGTCGAGCGCTTGCTGGCCCGCGGCCAGAACCTTGCCCTCTCCGAGAATCTGCCAAACCAATCGTGCCTTTCCCGCGGGAATCCCCTCCGGGGCGGACAATCGGAAACGCAGTGAAGCGGGTATCTCGGAACCCGAGCGGACCAGGGAAGGGAGCGTGGTGGACAGGATTTCGACGCTGTCCGTGGAGGCGATCGTGGTACTGCGCGCGAACCGTTTTTGACCGCCGGGATGGCGCACCACGATCTCGAGGCGATGTTCGCCAACGGAAAGGGGGGAGTTTCCCGCGCCCACGGTGGTGACCGCAAGGCGGACCGATCCCTCGACTCCCGGGGCGAGCGGGGCGGCGGGACGTCCTTTGTTCGCCCCCTCCACCACCGTGCCGTCGGCGGCGATCCAGCGGTAGGAAAGCTCGACATCGCTGGTCGACAACGGTCGAGGAGAGGTGTTGCGCAGCGGAATGTCGATGGGGACGATCTGTCCGGGCCGGAGTCGGACCGGTAGATCTGGCTCTCCCAACGCCACTTCGGCGGACGCGACCCGCGATGGTTCGAACGTTGATTTGAAAAGCCGCGTCAGCCCGATGAATCCATCGCCATACTGTCGCGTCGGGGCGATTTCGGTGGCCGCCGCATAGTCGTTCCAAGAATCGACCAAGACCCAAGCCGCGTCCTTGGCCGCCTCCCACGCCGATTTGTAGGTTTCGCCGAACTTGCGCGGCCGGAACGGCATCATGGACCCGGGCCGGACGCGGTCGACACGGACCGGGCCGGATGCTCCCAAACGGCCAACGAATGCCGGTCCGGCCGGAGCCGCCTCGTCGCCGACGAACGCGAGGGTGGTCCCGGGGAACGATGCCCCGAATTCCGTCGCAAACCGTTCGCGCAGTCCGAGATGCCAGTCGCCGTCGGCGTTGCGCAGCGCGCTGGAAGGGCCGATCGATACGGGAATGGCCAGTTGGCTTCCGCCTTCGACCGGGACCCGAACCCGAGCGACTTGAGACGGCGGCACGAGCTGGAACCAACGCGCCACGGCGGCGTAGAGGCGATCCCGGCCGGAAGCCGATGCCAGATCGAGGGATTCCGATTCGCTCGGGAACTCCACGGCAGGGGCGAGCCCCGGCACCTTGGCGCCCTCGCGGCGCAGTTCCTTCCCCGCCGCTGCCAGGACGGTCAGCGCCTTCGCGTCGAAGGGAGCCGTTTCCCCCCGATCGGGTCCGGTCACGGTCCATGCGATATCGACCCCGGCTCGAGCCATGCCCATGAGTTGTTCGCGATGCCAGCCCACCCGGTCCGACGATACCCACGGTCCGAATCCCGCCACCGGGTGGTCCACGGCCGCGTAGCCTCCTTGCGGGGAGAAGATGCCGCGCGGGGGAGCACTGCGTTTGAGGAGGTCGGCATTGAGTCCGACAAGCGCCCGGGCGAAGACCGGGCGAACGGCGGCGAGGCTATCATCCACCGGCGTCGCGATCGGAGGAAGCAGATCCGCCGGCCGGAGCGGCGATAGGTCGAGCGGCTGCACCGGCGGGGTCCGATCCGGCTTCGGGTCGGGCACATCGAACCCGATGGCGGCATCGCTCCATTCATCGGGGCCGAGCGCACCGTCGATTCGGAGGTCGGCGGGAGCGGTTGGCACGGGACGACCGGGTCCGCCGGCAAGCGATAGCGTTTGCCAGGATTCCGAGCCATCGGCCGCCGCGGGTGCCGGCCAGTGGGTCGGCGATGCCCCGCGTTTGTGGGCCACGAGGCGGAGGCTCGGCGCAAGGGTGGCGGGGTCGGCCCCGGCAGGCAGACCAAGCGCGCTCCAGGGAATCGCCGTTTCGATCACATACCCACGATCGACATCGCCGGATCGCTCGAGGGTTCCGCGAACCGTGGGAGCGAACTTGATCCCGAAGAAAGGCACGGGTTTGCCCCCTTCGAGGAAGGCATAGCCTCCGGCCGCGTTGACCACCAGGCCGACCGTGCGCGCACCGGACATCAAGTGCACCGCCACCGCGTCGTCCTCCGCGATTTTTGGCCAAGTGGCCGGCGACGTGCCTCGCACCGACGCGTCCACATGGCTGTCGTCGACGGTCCATGCCGCGTAGAGATAGTTCCGATCGAAGGCGAGGCGGACCTGTGCGGAAGGTGGGGACGGGGTCTGGGCGCGACTCCCGGCCGCGGCGGCGGCGAGCGCGGCAAGCACGAGGGGCGCGGTGGGACGGAGTCTGGTTCGGCTCATGATCGGGTTCACAGTTCGCGGCGGCCCTCGAAGGCTTGGATGAGGGTGGCTTGGTCGGCGTAGTCGATGTCGCCGCCGACGGGAACGCCGTGCGCGATCCGTGTCACCTTGGGCCCGAGCGGACGCAGCAGGCGCGACAAATAAACGGCGGTCGCATCGCCTTCCACCGTGGGGTTGGTCGCGAGGACGATTTCGCGAATTTCGCCGGGCTCGACGCGGGCGATGAGTTCGCGGATACGGAGTTGATCAGGACCCACGCCATCCATGGGGGCGAGCACCCCGCCGAGGACATGGTACCTGCCGCGGAATTCCCCCGTTTTTTCCAGCGCGATGAGATCGCGGGGTTCGGCCACCACGCACAGCAGGTGGGCGTCGCGGCGCGGGTCGGTGCACAGTTCGCACACCGGGCGGTCGGTGAAGTTGTGGCAAACCGGGCAGGTGCCGATCTTTTCCTTCACCTCCACCAACGCCTCGGCGAACCGGCGCGCATCCTCCACGGAGCCGCGCAGGACGTGCAGCGCCAACCGTTGCGCCGTTTTGGAGCCGATGCCCGGCAGTCGCTCGAATTCGGCGACCAACCGGGCCAGCGGCCGTGCGTAGGCTTGCATCCGCGACTCAGAAGAGGCCGGGAATGTTGAGGCCGGGAACGTTGGGCATGAGATTGCGCTGCTCTTCGGTGCGCAATTCCGCCGCCTTGGAAATGGCGCCGTTCACCGCGGTGACCACCAGCTCCTG
>JBJTRZ010000390.1:0-2255 GCA_046076415.1 Armatimonadota bacterium | reverse complement strand
GCCTCACGACGATTGCGGTGCCACAATCGATTTTCAATGAACCTGGAAACCCACGACCAAATGCCCCCCGCATCGAGTTCGATGGAATCCGTTTCCACACGCCCGGCAACGCTGGATGATCTGGAAACGATGCTTGAGTTGTCCGCCCGGAAGCGAAGGCAGTATGAGCGGCACCAACCGGAATTCTGGGCCGAAGCCGCGAATGCGAAGGACGCGCAGCGGGCGTTCTTCCACATGCTCCTCACCACGAACGAGCCAAACGCCATCGTGCGCATCGCGGAGGAAAACGACCGGATCAAGGCGTTCGCGATTGGCATGATCGCCCAAAGCCCACCGGTCTACCGCCCCCAAAGCATCTGTTTCGTCGACGACTTCCCGCTGGCGCCGGACGCGTCGTGGGAGGTTCACGGGCGGGCCGTGCTCGAGGCGGTGGAGGCCGAGGCGAAATTGCGCGGCGCCCACCTGACGAATGTCGTGTGTTCCCGGCAGGATGTCGAAAAGAGACGATTCCTCGAGGCCAGAAATCTTTCCGTGGCCGGTGAATGGTGGGTGGGACCGCTGCTGGTTGGACCCGACAGCCATGGTGGGGCACGGTCATCGGCGGGGTCCGGCGACGATTCGGACCCAACCCGCTAGCGGGGCCCGAAAACGACTCGGGGCCGCCGCGGCGCGCACTGGCGTCGTTCGGCGGCCCCGAGGAGCACCGTGGGCGGACACGCGTCCGCACCGCGTCAGACTTCGACGTCCTTGATCCGCGCGATCTGCGGGTCGAGCACCAATTCGAACTTGCCGTCGACGATTTCGTAGATGCCGGTGGCGACCTTGTCGATGAACGCTTGGTCGTGGCTGGACATCAGGATCGATCCCTTGAACTTCCCGAGCGCTTCGGTCAAGACCTCGCGCGAGAGCGGGTCGAGGTGGTTGGTCGGCTCGTCGAGCAGATAGAAGTTCGCGGGGCGGAGGAGGAACTTGGCCAACGCGACCCGGGCCCGCTCGCCGCCGGAAAGGACTCCGATCTTCTTGAACGGCGCGTCGTCGCCTCGGAACTGCAGCCGGGCCAACAGCCCGCGGGCGAGTTCCTCGTGCTTGGGATCCACCCCGTCCATCGTTTCATCCATCACCGTCCGCTCGTTGGCGAGCGCCTCGGCCTGATGCTGGGCGAAGTAACCGATCTCCGTTTTCGCGTTCACCTGGACCTTGCCCGACGTCGGGTTTTCAACTCCCGCCACCAGGCGCAGCAACGTGGATTTGCCCACGCCGTTCGGTCCGGTGAGGGCCACCTTGTCGCCGCGGACCAGGTGCAGCGTGATCCCGTTCAGGATCGTCTTGTCGCCGTATTTCTTGACCACGTCCTCGAGGATGACGGGCTCCGGCGCTTCGCGGGGCGGCTCCGGGAATTCGAGGTAGATGGTGCGGGGGCGCGGCTTGGGACGCGGGAGGAGTTCGATCTTTTCGAGCTGCTTGACACGGCTCTCCACCATACCCGCCTTCGACTTGTTGCCCTTCCACCGCTGGATGAATTCCTTCCAGTCGGCGATCTCTCGTTGCTGGGCATCGTAGGCCTTGAGGTCGCGTTGGTACGCCTCCTCCTTGAGCCGGTCGTAGTCGTCGTAATTGCCCGTGTAGAGCTTCGCGCCCAGATCCTCGACCTCGAGGATGCGATCGCACGTCTGGTTGAGGAACTCGACATCGTGGGAGATGGAGATCACCGACCCGGGGTAGTTGGGAATGTAGTCGTACATCAGCCAAAACTTCGCGGTGATGTCGAGGTGGTTGGTCGGTTCGTCGAGGAACAGGTAATCGGGTTCCTGGAGCAGCAGTTTGGCCATCGCGATGCGCATCTGCCAGCCCCCGGAGAACGTGTCGGTGAGCCGGTCCACGGCGTCGAGTTCGAAGCCGAGGCCGGAGAGCACGCGCCCGATCCGCGCATCGATGGTGTGCGCCTCCGCGAGCGACAGCGCCGCCGTGGCGTCGTCGAGCGCCGCCATCGCGGAGCGCGACTCGGTGCCGTCGGCGACGGCATGGGACGCGGCGAGGAGGCGCTTCTCGATGTCGTCGACATTGGGGAACGCCGAGCGCATCTCCTCGCCGATCGTCACGCCGAGGCGGCATTGCGATTCCTGCGAGAGGTAGCCCACCGACGAGTTGTGGCGCAGGATCTGGCCCTTGTCGGGGTCCTCGAGTCCGGCCATGATCTTGACGAGGGTGGATTTGCCCGCGCCGTTGACCCCGACCACGCCGATGCGCTCGCGATC
>JBJTRZ010000389.1:0-2029 GCA_046076415.1 Armatimonadota bacterium | reverse complement strand
GTCCCCACTGGGAAATGTCGAGGTGGTGGGCTCCCCAGTCGGTCATCATGCCGCCCGAATAATCGAACCAGTGACGGAAGGACCCGTGGGTTCGCTCACGGATGTAGGGCGTTTCGGGAGCGGGCCCGAGCCACATGTCGTAGAGGAAATCCTTCGGGGGCGTCGTGACCTCGAAGGGGCCTCCTTGGGAACCCCCGGGAAGATGGGCCACGACCCGCTTCACCTTGCCGATGCGCCCATTGCGAACCAATTCGCAGGCGAGCCGGAACCGGCGATCGGAGCGCTGCTGGCTACCGGTTTGGAAAACGGTGCCGTATTCCTTTGCGAGTCGCGCGAGCGCCTGGCCTTCCGCAATGGTGAGGGTGAGCGGCTTTTCGCAGTAGACGTCCTTGCCCTTCCGGATCGCCATCGCGGCGATGATCGCATGCCAGTGGTCGGGCGTTCCAATCACCACCGCGTCGATGTCGTCGCGGTCGAGCAGGTATCGGAAGTCGGCGTATTTGGCGGATCCCGGGAACGTGGCGGCGGCCTCGTCGAGGTGTTGCAGGTCGACATCGCAGACCGCGACCACCTTGACACCGGGTTGGGCGGCGATTCCCCGCATGTCGCCAAGGCCTTGGCGGAATCCACCCTTGCTGCCACCCGCTCCAATCAAGCCCATTCGGATCGTCTCGCCCGCCGCGATGCGGCGCCGCGCGGGGCCGGACTGCGCCGACTCCTCCGCCTTGGCCTCGGAGAGGAACCAGTCGGGAAGCGCGGTGTGGGCGGCGGCGACGGCGCCGCCGAGAAGAATGTGACGTCGGTTCATGGCGACGTTTTCTCCCCCGGTTCGGCGGATTCCTTCGGCCGATTTCAAAGGCTGAGGGCGGGTACCGCGACCGTGAAACCGATCTGGCTGCCGAGGGTGCGGTAGGTGAGGCGCGGCTCCAGTATGCGTCCCGTCCAACCCACGCCGATTTCCCGGTCGAAGATCCGGTGTTGGCGGAGATCGAACCGCACCGCCATCGCCGCCACGACCGTTCCGATGGAAACCTGACCCCGCGCCTGCCCTTCGGTGCCTGCCTCGATACGGTCGAAAAGAAACGGGGTCGAACCGGATTCCTTGCGCACGATCACGCCCGCGGCGAACGCATTGCGGCCGCCAAGCGGAGCGTCGAGAGCGATGCGCGCCTCGCCGACATCGTAGCGACGAAGCCCGTCGTATCGGTGCAGCGAACCCGAGCCCTGGAGTTGTAGCCGGACCGGCCCGGCGATCGGGAGCGGGGGAGCCGCCAAGCGGGCCTGCACCTGGGTACGGTTCGCGGTCGCGACCGATCTGGAACGGTCCTCCTCCCGGTATTCCCCGGCCGACCATCGGACATCGGCGAAGCCATTGCCGATCGGCACATGGGCGTCGAACCGGGCCTCGGGCAATCGCGAAACAAGCACCACGGCGCCGCGCCGGGCGAATTCCCGGCGCCGATGCGCGGAGGCGCCTGCCCGAAGCCACAACGGATCGCCTGGAGGCACGATGAGATCGGGCATGGTGAGGATGTCGACGTAGGCGGTGGGCAACGACTCCGCGGGCGGGGCGGAGAGGAGCCGTTGCAACGGAGTCGAACCGCGCGGCGCGTCGCCGTCGGCGAAGAATGCACGGCGACCCCCTCGACCGCGGTAGATCGTGCGCTCGGCATCGAAGGCCCACTGCTCGCCCCGTGTGGATGTCGACTCCCAAACCACCTTCGCTGCCGTGTCGGTCCCGAGGGGCACCGGAAGTCGAAGGCCCGTCGCGAAGCCCGAGGTCCGACTTTGTCGGAACGACAGGGGCATTTCCAGCCGGTTTCCCGATCCGTGGGCGCCCGTTCCCACGGCGAACGTGAGGCGGGGAACCGTGGCCAGCCGCGCCCCGTACACCGCCACCGTCGCGCCCCGAAGGGTCATGCGTCCCGATACCGCATCCAGGAATCCCGTCCTTGCGCCCAGCACGAACTCCGGGCGACCGGGCAGGGCTTGATCGAAACGGAGCCCTTCGAACCGGATGCCGTCGACA
>JBJTRZ010000388.1:0-9167 GCA_046076415.1 Armatimonadota bacterium | reverse complement strand
TCCTGATCGTTGGCGCGCGCGGCCACGGATGGTTCGACCGACTCAGCCTCGGCAGCGTCTCCTACCGCCCAGTGGTCACCGAGCTCTATCCCGTCCTCGTGCTCCGGACACCGGAGCGGGTCGAGGAATCGCGACGCGCCGAATCGGTCGAGGCAACGTTCGCCTGATCGCGCGACCCATGGAGGCCGGATGTCTCCGCAAGGACGTCCGGCCTCCATGGTAGAATCGGGGCGCCGATGATCGCCCACGTGCCCCTCCCGGCGAACCCGCGTCCGCGGTCGCGGATGACGGCCAAGGTCGTTTGGGCCTGGACGGCCTTGCTGGTCTCGGTGCTCTTCCTTTCCCCGATGTCGGCGGTGGCCGTGCTTCGGGCTTGGGCATCCGATCCCTTGTCGCCTCCTCCGCTCGCTCGAGTGGTGGTGGCCTCGCCCGCGGTTCCCCTCCCGTCCGCGCCGCGAACCGCCCAAACCCCGCGCGCCGTCCCACCGGCCGCCCTGCGCACGCTCCGCGCGCGCCGCCCTTCCAAGGGAGCGCCGAGGCCCTATCGGGTCGAACGGACCGATCGGTTGCCGGTTGCCCGGGCCATGCGATCGGTGCCGTCGCGCGCGCCGCCGGCCTGAGGAAATCCCTCGTTTCGACCGATCCCACGGTGTCGGTCCCCGAACCCACGTCCGCCTCCGCGGCGCTTCCGCGCCGTCGGTGGCCGCTCCCCCGCGCGTCGCGGGTGACCTTGGAGCCCCATGAACTTCCTACGCAAGCTTTTCGACAACAACGAACGCGATGTCGCCCGCTACCGCAAGGTGGTGGAGAAGGTGAACGCGATCGAGCCCCAATTCAAGGCTCTCGACAACGACCAGCTCAAGGCCAAGACCGAGGAATTCCGGAATCGTGTCCGGGAGCAGGTCGGCGACGAAAGCCAGTACCGAACCCGCAAGGAGTTGACAGAGGCTTGGAACCAAGCCTTGGACGCGGTGCTGCCCGAGGCGTTCGCGGCGTGCCGCGAGGCGGCGTGGCGCGCCTTGGGAATGCGGCACTTCGACGTGCAGCTGATCGGTGGCATGGTCCAGCACGATGGCCGCATTTCCGAATTGCGCACCGGAGAAGGCAAGACCCTCACGTCCACCTTGGCCACCTACCTGAACGCGCTGGTGGGCAAGGGAGTCCATCTCGTGACCGCCAACGACTATCTGGTCAAGCGCGACGCGGTGTGGATGGGACCGGTGTACCACGCCCTCGGAATGACCGTCGGCATCCTCCAAGGCCATTCGCCCGAGACCGGCGAGGGCGGAGGAACGTTCCTCTACGACCCCACCTACGAAGATCCGTCGGTGGACGGCCTCGACGACCGTTTCAAATTCGCGCGGCAGATCTTCGATCGACGCGACGCCTACGCGTGCGACATCATTTATGCCACCAGCGCGGAGCTCGGCTTCGACTACCTGCGCGACAATATGGCGCCCACGCTCGAGCAGATGGTCCAGCATCGAGGGCACTGGTTCGCCATCATCGATGAATGCGACTCGAACCTCATCGACGAGGCGCGGACGCCGCTCATCATTTCCGGGACCGCCGAGCGCTCGTCGGACCTGTACTACGTTTTCACCAAGATCATGCCCGCGCTCGAGCGCGGCGAAGCCAAGAAGGACAAGTACGACACCGAAACCGACGAAAAGGATTTCACCGTCGACGAGAAGGCCAAGACGGCCCATTTCACGGAGGCGGGCCTCTCCAAGGTCGAGGAAGCCCTCGTGCGTATGGGATACCCGGTCGAGGATATCTCGGCCCTTGAAAACGTCCAGTACATGCAGCACGCCAACGCCGCGCTCAAGGCGCATGCGGTGTTCCTGCGCGACCGCGACTACGTCGTCAAGGAAAACCAGGACGGCAAGCCCGAAGTGGTCATCGTCGACGAATTCACCGGCCGCTTGATGTTCGGTCGGCGTTGGTCCGACGGTCTGCACCAAGCGGTCGAGGCCAAGGAAGGCATCAAGATCGAGAACGAGCAGCAGACGCTCGCGACGATCACGATCCAGAACTATTTCCGGTTGTACGCGAAGCTCGCCGGCATGACGGGCACCGCCAAGACCGAGGAGGACGAGTTCCGCAAGATCTACGGTCTCGATGTCGTGCAGGTGCCGACCAACAAGCCGATGCAGCGCAAGGACCTCGCCGATGTCATCTACAAGACCGAGGAGGCCAAACTGCGCGGCATCGTGCAGGAGTTGTTGCTGGTGCATTGCCGCCGCCAGCCCTGCCTGGTCGGCACGCGTTCGATCGAGATGAGCGAGCGGGTTTCCAGCCGCTTGTCTTTCCAGGCCATCGAGCAGCTCGGCGCGGTGCTGGTGCTGCGCGACGCATTGGAGAAGAAGCGCAAGGAACTGGGCGACAAGTATGCTCCCCTTTCCCAGGCGCTCAACCAACGTCTCGACGATCTGAGCCTGGTCAAGCTCGCGCCGCTGGGGCGTGAACTCGGCATCGCCGTTTCCAAGATGACCGAACCCTCGGTGGTCGAGAAGTTGGCGGAGGTGCTGGGGCTCGAACCCGAGCATAGGGAGCAGCTTCTCGAGTGCCTGATGCACGGCATTGCGCACAACGTGCTCAACGCCAAGTACCACGAACAGGAAGCCCGCATCATCGCGGAGGCGGGACGGCCCGGGGCAATCACGATCGCCACCAACATGGCGGGCCGCGGCGTCGACATCCTGCTTGGCGGCACCCGTTTCGAGGAGATCGGGGGCGGGGACGGACCGCGCGACAGCAGCTATCGTCGTGGGGGACGGCGATCCGCCGGGCATGTCGTGGACAAATTCGACAAGGCGGACGACCCCGAGAGTTCGGGAAGCGCCGGGGCCGGAACCGCGGCGCTCGACGACGATGCGCCGGCCGACCTCGCAGCCTCCCGCGAGCATGTGAAGGAGGCGGGTGGCCTCTACATCCTGGGCACCGAGCGCCACGAGTCGCGCCGCATCGACAACCAGCTGCGCGGACGATCCGGCCGCCAAGGCGACCCGGGAGCTTCCCGCTTCCATGTGTCGCTCGAGGACTTCCTCTGGCGCGCGTTCGGCGACCGCACCAACTCGATGCTCATGCGCCAGTGGGAAGAGGACCAGTCGGTCGACATGCCCATCCTCTCCCGCATGATCGAGAACGCGCAGAAGAAGGTGGAGCAGCACAACTTCGACGCGCGCAAGCACGTGCTCGAGTACGACGACGTGATGAACGTCCAGCGCGAGGTGATCTACAAGGAACGGCGCAAGATCCTCGAGGGGACCGACCTTGGGGAAACGTTGCGCGGACATCTGCACGACTCGGTCGATTCGGCCCTGATCGTCGCGTGCCCGGACGGGACGCCCTCCGACGACTGGGACCTCGGTGCGCTCGTCGAGGCCATCGGCGAAATCTTCCCGGTGGGCGACGATCTCGCGCCGGAGTTGCTGCAGGGCCTCAATCGCGGAGAGCTTGGCGAGAAGTTGCATGCCGCCGCGGACGCGGCCTACGACCGCAAGGAAGAGGAACTGACGTCCGATGTCATGCGCGACATCGAGCGCTACCTCATGCGGCAGGCCATCGATCAGGCGTGGATCGCCCACCTCTCCAACATGGACTACCTGCGGGAGGGCATCGGGCTCCGGGGCTACGCCCAGATGGACCCGCTCGTCGCGTACAAGAAGGAGGCCCTCGAGCTTTTCGAGGAAATGCAGCGCGGCATCATGACCGACACGCTGCGGCAATTGTTCGTGGCCCAACTGCATCAGGAGATGCCCGACGAGCAATCGATCTACGATTTGCTGATGCAGGGCCTCGAGAGCGGACCGGGCATCGATGCGCCGGAAGCGGTGGCGCAAGCGCTCCCCGATCCCGATGTCGCCGCGCTGCTCGAAGCCACCCAAGCGGCCCGCACGGAGCCGTCCGAGCGGATCGACCCGAACGATCCCTGCCCGTGCGGCAGCGGCAAGAAGTACAAGGCCTGCCATCGCGGCAAGCCGTTGCCCTGACACGGCGTTGCCCCCCGAAGGCCCCCGATCCGGCGTGATCGGGGGCCTTCTTTGTTTGCGGAATGGGCAGGTCGGGGGCCCGTGCCCGTCGAAAGGCGGCGCTGAATCCACGCACTGGAGCGTCCGACCGCATGAAAATCACCGATGTCAAGGTCTTCCTGACCTGCCCCGGCGTCAATTACGTCTTCGTCAAAGTATTCACGGACCAGCCGGGCCTGTACGGGGTGGGCGAGGGAACCTTGGCCGGCAGCGAGCCGATCGTTGCGGAGACCTTGCGCCACCTCACGCCACTGATTCTCAACCGCGATCCACGCAATATCGAGGACATGTGGCATGTGCTCTACCGTCAAGGCTATTGGCGTGGAGGCCCCATCTTCCTCGCGGCGCTGGCGGCGATCGACATGGCCCTTTGGGACATCAAGGGCAAGCTCGCCGGCATGCCGGTCTACCAACTTCTCGGCGGAGCTTCGCGGTCCGGAGTGACCGTTTACCGGCACGCGCATGGCCGGGATGCCGTGGAATGCGAGGACGGAGTGCGCGGGTACATGGAGCAGGGCTACCGCGTGATCCGCGCCCAGATCGGGGGCTATGGCGGCACGGGAGTCTACAAGACCGACCCGCCCCTCACGCCCGGAACGCCGGAAATCCAATATTACGAGCCGGCTCGTTACATTCTTGAAACGCCGAAGCTTTTCGAACACCTGCGTTCGAAGGTCGGAATGGAGATCGAGCTGCTGCACGACTGCCACGAACAGCTCGACCCAATCCACGCCGCGCGGCTCGCCAAATCGCTCGAACCGTATCGACTGTTCTTCCTCGAGGATCCGCTGATGCCCGAGCACCGCAACAGCTGGCCGATCGTGCGCCAGGCGTCGACCACCCCGCTGGCGATCGGGGAAATCTTCACCAACCGTTGGGACATCCTGCCCTTGCTTCAGAACGGCTGGATCGACTACCTGCGCATGAAGCCGCTCCACGCGGGCGGGATCACCGAAATGCGCAAGTTGCTCATCCTCGCCGAACCCTACAATGTCCGCTCGGCGTTCCACGGTGCGGGCGATGTCGGTCCGATCGCCCAAAGTGCTTCGGTGAGCCTCCAAATGGCGATCCACAACTTCGGCGTGCAGGAGTGGATCGTCTATCCCGAGCAGGCGTACACGGTGGCCACGGGTGCCTGCCGATTGGAAAACGGCATGGCGTTCCCGAACGAAGCCCCGGGCCTGGGGATGGACATCGACGAGAAGGAAGCGGCGAAATATCCGTACCAGCAGCGGTACATGCCGATGGTGCGTCGCCTCGACGGCACCGCCCACGTTTATTGACGCCGGTCTCGGCCGAAACCGGATTCAGCGCGCGGGTTCGAGGGGTTGGAGTTCGATGCGTTTGAATTCGACTTCGGCCCCCTCGGCCTGCACGGCGATGCGTCCGGAGCGCGCGGTGGCGCCGGTTCCGTCGTTGACCAGATCGCCGTTCACCCAAACGGTGATCCGGTCGGCGCGGCATTCCACCACGACGGTGTTCCAATCGCCGGGAAACCGTTCGGACCGGTCGGTGAGGTTCGCGATACGCCGCCCCTTGCCTTCGTCGACCCCCCAGCTGGCCTTCGGTCCGCGGCGCGCTTCCATGTCGGGGACCGAAATGTCTTCTCCGATGCACCAGAAGTCTCCGGCATTTCGGTGTTGGAGTTGGACTTCGATGGATTGCGGAAACATTTTGTAGAGTCGGCGCGGCGTGGATGCGTGGACCAGGATGCCGCAGTTGCCGGGCCTTCCGGCGAAGCGGTATTCCGCCACCAAGCGATAGTCGGCGAAGCGGCGATCGGTGATCAAGTGGCCGCCGGGCTTGCCGAGGCTCACCAACCGTCCCCCGCGGACCACGAACGGCCTGGGGCCCGCCGGGTTGCGGTCCAGCTCAGGCACATCGAGGGTCCATCCGGCAAGGTCCCTCCCGTTGAACAGGGATTCGACCGGCGTTGCGAGCGGCGGCGGCGCACCGCCCGGGGGAGCGCCCGGTGTCGGAACAAGGATCATGCTGCGAGGGTACCACCGGTGCGCCGCGACGGTTGACTCCCTTCGGGTTGTTTGATACCATCGCGTTTGTCCGTCGGGGGAGGTGCCCGGCCATCCCGCCTTAGCTCAGCCCGGATAGAGCGAGCCCGTCCTAAGGGCGAGGTCGGGGGTTCGAATCCCTCAGGCGGGGCTTGGCGCTCCGAACGGACCCTGGAAGCCACCAGGAGAGGTCGCATAGTGGTCTAGTGCGTCCGCCTCGAAAGCGGATGTTGTGCAAGCAACCGTGGGTTCGAATCCCACCCTCTCCGCCTCCCTTCCCTTCGGTCCTCGGTCGATGCCGACCGCACCGCCCCCGCAGTGTCCCGCCGCTCCACGCGGGGCTTTTGCCGCGGGCGACGTTCCATGGGTAGAATGCGCCACCGTACGCCGGACCGCACCCCCATGGAAACACTCAAGGATCTCCGCCACAACATTGTCGCCGATCGTCCCGGCCGGTTCGCCGGATGGCCCGCCAACAACGGCGCGTGGATCTGGCGTGGAACGGAAATCCTGGTGGGGTTCTCCGATGGGGCGTATGTCGAGCAATCGGGCCACAACATCGAGGGCAAATCGGACAACACGCCCACCGTGCGCAGTCTGCTGGCGCGCAGCCGCGACTCCGGCGCGACATGGACCGTCGAGGAGCCGGCCCATTACGTGACGTTCGGGGAGGTCGGCCAGCCCGTCGACAAGCCCATCCGTTTCGACCATCCCGACCTCGCGGTGCGTGTGGCGGGGATCGGTTACCACGGGGTGCGCACGCCCGCCGGGGCGTTCCATGTTTCGACCGATCGTGGCGGCTCGTGGTCCGGACCGTTTGCCTTCCACGGCCTGATGGACGACCCGGCGCTGGCCGGCATGGATTTCACCGGGCGCACCGGCACCCTCGCGACCGGGCGCGACTCCTGCCTGTTTTTCCTCTCGGCGCGTCCCAACAAAGTGGAGCGTGGCGCGGTCGGTGGCGACCGGACGTTTTGCGCGGAGACCACCGACGGCGGCCGATCCTTCCGGTTCGTTTCCTGGATTGTCCCACCGTCGGACCCCTACCGCGCCGTCATGCCCAGCGTGGTGCGTCGCCGAGGCGGGAATCTGGTCGCCGCCATCCGCCGGCGCGTGATCGGCGACAATGCAACGCCTTGCTGGATCGATTGCTACGGCTCGGGCGACAACGCGCGCACGTGGCGTTTCCTCGGCCGCGTGGCCGAAACCGGCAAGGAAAACGGCAACCCGCCCGCGCTCGCCCTGCTCCAGGATGGCCGACTTTGCTGCGTGTACGGCGACCGCACCCAGGCGAAGTTCCTCGGTCGGTACAGCAGCGACGGCGGGGCCACGTGGGGGGACGCATTCACGATCCGCGACGATTTCCAGGCGGATTCGTTCGGCGACAACGATTTGGGCTACCCACGCTTGGTGCACACCCGCGACCGCGCGCTGGTCGCGCTGTACTACTGGTCCACCAAGGACAATCCGCGGCAGCACATCGCCTGCTCGCGTTGGCGGCCCTGACCCATCGGCGGCGCACCCCGGCCCAGCGAAACGGAGTCCGCGTCCACCGACGCGTTCACGGTTCCCGGATCGGTTTTTGCATCGGAATTTCCCGTGCGAATGGGTTCCGCGCGCGCTCATGGCGGGCAACCCGGACGGGATCGACAGGGCGACACCCTCGCCGTGCGTCCCTTTGGGGGAACTGCGGGCCACTCGTTGTCGGAGGGTGGACCTGGACGAGAAGGGACGGCAATTCGCGGGGGCGCGAGCCGTGGCGGCACGGGAAGCCGCATCGTTCTCGGTCCCACGGCACATGCGATCGAGCCGTGTTCGCGGGAGTTCGGAGCCATCCGACAGCCTTGCCGTTACACACCGCCCCATCCGGTGGCACCGCCGCTGTTCCGAGGCACCGAGTCCAATCCGCGCGCACATTTACTGCTCCGGCTGCTGTGGAGGCTGCGAGGAACGCTGATTTGGCTGGAGGTTGACCAAGTCCTCCATTTGGATCGACGCCTACTTGGAGACGGTGCCTCCGGATCGACCGAAGCCACCGCAAGTCCGGAGCGGGGATCCATCCGCGGCAACGGCTCGTCGAACCGGCCATTCGAACCCACGATCGTTTTCGTCGGGATACCCTGTGGGTGGCGATCGAGTCGCGAGCCGCACTTGGAATATCCTCCGCGGCTCGGAGTTGACCCAAGGGATTCCCTGTTTCGTTTGTGCGGGGCGGAGGTCCCTATCCTCCAAAGGGGGCGTTCATGCAGGTCGGTTACGTGGTGCTCTATGTGGATGACATCGAACTTTGCCGAAGCTTCGGGCGAGACCGGATCGGCATGGTCGAAAAACGGTGCGCTTTCGCCGGGACCACTCCCATACCGCAATTGGGCTTTCCCGATCAGGACTTCTCGTTCGAATTGGTTCCGCGCGCGCTCATGGCGGACAACCCGGACGAGATCGACATGGCGACACCCTCGTTGTGCTTCCATGTCGACGATCTGGTGGCCACACGCTCGCGATTGCGGGATGCGGGAGTGGACGCTTCGGAAATCGGCGACGCGCACGGGACCGCGAGCTTCGCGTTCCCGGATCCGGAAGGCCGCTGGTTCGCGGTGATCAAACGGCCTTAGCCGGCCCGCCCCAACCATTTTCCCCCTCGCTCGCGAGATAATCACCGTCGACGGGAAGTATGGCCGCCATTCCCCGCAACCCGGCGGTCGGGAACCGTTCGCGGAGGAACCAAACCACTTTGGAATCCTGCTCGCTCCCCACCCATATCCACGCCTCCGTCAAACCGGTCCCGGTCTGGAACGCCGCGGAGATCGCGCTTGTCGCACGCAATCACCACGCGGACCCGTTCCACGCCGTGTCGGTGGACGCGGTGTTTCGCGGCCCGGGCGGGGTCGTCCTGCACCGCCCCGCATTCTGGGACGGCGGGGGCATCTGGAAAATCCGTTTCGCCCCCACTCTGCCCGGCCGCTGGACCTGGACCACCACCTGCTCCGTCGCGGACCCAGGGCTCGACCGGCAACACGGGACCCTCGACGCGGTGCCGTATCGCGGCGCCAATCCCTTCTTCCGGCATGGATTCCTGCGCGTGGCCACGGATCGACGGCATCTGTGCCACGCCGACGGCACGCCG
>JBJTRZ010000387.1:0-2103 GCA_046076415.1 Armatimonadota bacterium | reverse complement strand
CACGGATGGGATGAGTCCCGAGGCGGTGGTGGAGTGCATCGCCGCTTGGGCCAGGGAAGCGGAAGCGGAGTGCGGCCATGGATGATGCGGCTCCGGCCAAGGAACCCAAGCACGATACCTATTGGCTGCTCGAGACCGCGGGGAACTGCTTCCTGTGGCTCATGGGCGGATTGGCGATCGCGGGGGACCACCGGGTACCCAAGACGGGCGCGGTCCTCTACGTGAGCAACCACGCTTCCTTTCTCGATCCGGTGGCGATCGGGGTGGCGAGTCCTCGGCGCGTGGTGTTCATGGCGAAGGCGGAATTGTTCAAGCACCGTATCCTCGCGTGGCTGCTCGATGGCGTCGACACGTTTCCGGTTCGACGAGGCGAGCCGGATCGTGCCGCGTTCAAAACCACGCTCGACATGCTTGCCGACGGTCGCGCGGTGTGCATTTTCCCGGAGGGTACCCGGAGCCCCGACGGCAACCTGATGGCGGCGGAGCAAGGGGCGGCGGTGTTCGCCCTGAAGACCGGTTGTCCGGTGGTTCCCGTCTACGTGGACGGGTCGCACCGGGTGTGGGGAGCCGGAAAAGGCCTGCGCCGGGGGCGCATCGCGGTGCATTACGGCGATCCGTTCACGCTCGACAAAGGCATGGACCGCGAAGCCGCGGGCGCTCGGTTGATGGAGGCGATCGCGGCGGTGCGGGATGCGCGCGAAAGGGACCCGCTCCGCGCCGTTCCCCCGCATCGTTTCCGCAAACCCGTGGAGGGGCATCGATTCAAGCCGGTGGCCAAATCGACCGTCCGCCCGAAGTCGTAGCTTATTTCAAGCACGCCCCGAGGGATTGCGGATGCGATCCACGATTCGGGATTCGAGATCCGCCAGACGAGCCTCTCCCGACATGAGTCGACCCACCAGCCGGGTGCCCGCCGGGTTGCGTACTCCCAGCCGGTAGGAGAGCCAAGGGGTTCGGTGGAACAGCTTTCCCACCCGCAACGCCGCGTCGAATTCGTCGGCGAACAGAGCGCGGATTTGGTCGGTGTACCCAAGCGGTTTTCCCGCGGCGAGCGCCCGGGCCGCTTCCTGTCCGGATCGGACCGCGTACTGGATGCCCTCGCCGAAGAGCGGTTGCACCACCCCGGCGGCGTCTCCCACCAGCAACACCTTGCCGTCCACCGTGTGGAGTGGTTCCATTCCTGTCCAAAATGGGATCGGATGCGCCCACAGGCGGGGAGCGTCGGTTCCTTCCGGGTAGCGCAGTCCAACCGACTCGAGCAGCAGCACGATGGCGCGGTGCAGGATACGGCCGACGCCCTGTTCGACATCGGCGGCCGGTTTGCGGGGCAGCAGCATTCCGGACCCTACGCTGAGGCATCCGGCTTTGGGGAAAATCCATGAGTAGCCATTGCGAACCGCCCCGTAGTCGAGGTAGCACGCGGCGGGTTCCAGGCCGGGATGCCAAGGGGCGGTTTCGTCAGGAGCGACGAAGGGAATTTCGATTTCGCGGGCGATTCCCCATTGCTTCCCGAGGCGCAGACCGGCGCGAGCCCCGACAACCCCCTTGGCACCGTCGGCGCCGACCACGTGCCGGCTCCGCCACGACCGGCCATCCGCGGCGGACACCACCGGGTCGTCCGTCAGGTCGATTCCCGAAACGCGCGCATCTAGGACCAGGTCGGCGCCCGCGGCCGCCGCCTTCCGCACGAGCCAATGGTCGAAGCGGGGACGCTGCACCATCCAGACCTCGGAGGGCGAACCGTCCGCCTTGGTCATCTCCGCGGAAACCGGCGACTTTCCTTTCCAGGAATGCCGCAGGCGCGTGACCGTGACATCGCGGAAGGCCTCGGGCTCCAAGCCCACGACCTCGCGGGCCAGCGAAGCGGGAATACCTCCGCCGCACGGCTTGTAGCGGGGAAGGGAGGGGGAACGATCGAGGAGCAGCGTGCGCAGGCCGGCCTCGGCCGCCTTCCACGCCGTGGTCGCTCCGGCGGGTCCGGCACCAACGACGATCACATCGTATCGATCCATGATCAGCGCTCCAAAGTGAGTGCGAAAACCTTGATTTCCGGATTGTTCGGAAGCACGATTCCCACAAGATCGGATCCCGGCGCGACCGGCA
>JBJTRZ010000386.1:0-2240 GCA_046076415.1 Armatimonadota bacterium | reverse complement strand
CCGCGACCGCGGCGGCCACGGGCACCCCACCACGAGGCAAGCCCACCACCAACGCGTCCACCCGGTCACGCCATCGCTCCAGACGGCGGGCCAACTCGAGTCCTGCGGCGTTTCGATTCCGGTACCGAAGGCGATTTCCTCGAGTCGTTGGATCATCGACGGCGAACGTCCTGTCCAGCCAATCCGAGGTGGCCGAAATGAACTGGTCCAATGCCCCGGGCTCCGGAAGCAAGTGGGACGCGCCGGGAATTTCGACCGAGGCGCTCGGGGCAGACATCCATCGCGCGGCTTCCATGGCAACCTCGCGACAGGGCTTGTCCCGTTCCCCCCAAACCAGCAGACACGGCACCCGCACGCTGCTCCAAAGGGAGCTAACCAAATCCAGACGCCCGCCGCGGGAAACCAAGGCGTCGACCAGTTCGGGGTACCTCGCCGACACCGCCGCGGCAACCGCCGCTCCGGTGCTCGAGCCCAGCACGATCAACGGACCGCCAAACCCGGGGGTCCGCCAAAGAGCCCGGAGGGTAGCCTCCGACCGCGCGCAAAGACGATCGATATCGAAACGCAGGCACCCCGACGCGTTGTCGACGCGACGTTCCTCGACCGTCAGCAGGTCGAACAGGACGCATTTCCAACCGTGGGAAGCGAGCGCTCGGGCAACGTGTCGATTGCGCGGACTCTCCCGTCCGCTCCCGCTCCCGTGCAGGAACACGACCACCCCTCTGGGCTCGGGTTCGCCGTACCAATCCACGACAACCGGTCCCTCGGACGTTGTCAGTTCGAAGGTTCCCTGCGATTTCGTGTCCACCAACCGTTTGTCTTCCATCGAATCGCCTCCCCGGGGAGCCATTCGGAATGCAAGACCGCGCGGTTTCGTTTTATCGCAACGCCTCGATACCCGACCAGACCGACAGCACCGCAACCAAAGCCACGGTGCCCCACGCGACAAAGTTCATTCCCGGACCGTTGACGTGCCGCCCCATCAAACGTCGATTGTTGACCAAACGCAGCACGATCACCAAAATCACCGGCAACAGCAGACCGTTGAGGATTTGGGCGCCGGAGATCAAGCGCAGCAGGCGCGACTCGGGAGTGGCCAGAACCACGACGGTCGCGATGCCGATCAAAGCCGAAAAGATCCCGACGAACAGGGGCGCTTCCCGAATCTTCCTCCCGAGCCCACTTTCGGAGCCGATGGCTTCCGTGACCGCGTACGCCGTCGACAACGGAACAATCACCGCCCCCACCGCGCTCGCGTTGAACAGGCCGATCGCGAACAACAGGAACGCGCCGTCGCGCACCACCGGGCGCAGAGCCTCGGCTGCCTCCCGCACCGTTTCCAGCCGTCCCGTCTGGCCCGCTGAGTGCAAAGTCGCCGCGCAGGCCAGCACGATGCAGAGCGAAATGGCGTTCGAAAGCAACGAACCGACCACGACATCCAACCGTTCGTAGACGAAATGTTCGGGTTTGAGGCCCTTGTCCCGCACGCTGCTCTGCACGTAAAACTGCATCCAAGGGGCGATCGTGGTCCCGATAAGCGCGATGGCGTGGGGCAGATAATCGGGCGATCCCGCATCGATGCGCGGGCGCACAGCCTCCCGAAAAACCATGGACCAGTCGTGAATGGCCATCCCCGCGGCAACGACATAGACCAGATACACCGCGCACAGCACAAGGAAGATGCGTTCGACCCTCCGGTACGATCCGCGCATCGCCAGGAACCACAATCCCATTGACAGCAATGGGACGATCGCAAATCGAAGTCCCGGGATGGGAACGAGCATTTCAACCGCAGCCGTGATCCCCGCGAGTTCCGTCAGCGTGGTGAACAGATTGGCGACGAAAAGGATACCCATCGCGAAGACCGCGGTGCGAACACCGAACTCCTCGCGGATCAAGTCGGCGAGGCCCTTGCCCGTGACCAGTCCCATCCGCGTACCCATTTCCTGGGCAACGATGAGTCCGCCGGTGGTCAGCACGAGCAGCCAAAGCATGCCGTAGCCGTGGCTTGCACCGATCTGGGAGTAGGTGAGGACACCCCCGGCCTCGTTGCCGGCGGCGGCGGCGATCAGGCCGGGCCCGACCACCGAAAGCAGGACGAGGAGCCGCGACCGCTTGCGCACCATCCCCGATGGGTTCGTCGGGGTGGGCATGAGGGCGGTTCCTTCGGCATCATGGCAGGGCTCAGGTTTGGCGGCACGCGATTGTATCGGCCTGCGTCTGGATGGTCAAGGCACGCC
>JBJTRZ010000385.1:0-1052 GCA_046076415.1 Armatimonadota bacterium | reverse complement strand
CGTGACATGCATCTCAGTTCCGTGGCCAACACGCTTGTGGTCGCTTGGTACTTTCTGGCGGGAATCATCGCCCTCGCTGGTCTGTTGCTCCTCGCGAAGGCATTATCGGGTATAGAGCGTCGCCTTTCGGACCTCGAACGGACCCTCGCGCCTATGGTTGCCAAGGCCGATGCCCTACTTGCCGAAGGCGAACAACGCGCCCGAAGCGTCGCCGATCATACCGAAGCGATATTCGCCGCAACCGAACGGACCGCCCAGACCATCGATACGACCACGACCGAAACCAGTCGCGTCGTCCAGGGAGCGATTTACCGGCCCTTCGTGGAACTAAATGCGGTACTCAGCGGTATCACGGCCGGGGGAGTCCACATGCTGGCCAGCCTCCTGCGTTCGGGAAAGGCAGCAACCAAATGAGCAACAAATCCGAATTTATGCTGGGCCTCGTCATCGGCGGCGCCGTCGGCGCCGCAGTCGCGCTGCTGTACGCGCCACGAAGCGGTGCCGAAACCCGCGACCAATTGAAGCACAAGGGCGATGAATTGAAGGATGGCGCCCACGACCTCGTGGAGCGCGCGGTGCACCGCGCGGAAGAGCTCGGCACGCAGGTCAAGGACCGAACCGCGGGACTCGCGTCCACCGTACGTGACTCGGCGAGTCAGATGGCTTCCCGTGTCGAAGGTCGTTTCGGTATCGGTGCCGGTTCCTAGACCAAAACCTCACATTCGATTCGCCCCGGATCTCCGTTCAACGAACGGAACCCGGGGCGTTTGTTTTACTGTCTCAAGAGCACCAACGAAACGAAGCGAGTCGCTCCACCGCCGAGCACCGAGGCGTTCCCGACCCCAACTGAACCGCCAAACGCAAACGACCCAAAGCGGGACACACCCTACCCTCAACAACGTGCCCTGATCCCTCGAGGAGGGCATGAGACCAAGCGCCCGGTTTCGTAGCGATGGCCGACGAGTTTCATCAGTCTTTGGTACCGAGTCGTTATTCGTCCTTGTTGGATGTTTTGGTGGATATGTCGGGTGTTGCATTGGTTTTGTTTGTGT
>JBJTRZ010000384.1:0-4010 GCA_046076415.1 Armatimonadota bacterium | reverse complement strand
ACGCCGGTTCCCGGTGCGACGACCGCCGCGCCGTAGGCACCGTTGAGCGTATAGGTATTGGAAACGACGTTTCCCTCGGAATCCACTATTGTGAAGTGAGTGGTTTCCGGCGACTCCCTCGGGACCGGCAATTCCGGCCGCAGCCGTTTGCTCGGGGTGGCCCGCCCCGGATCGATGCCGGCGCGCCACGCCGCGGCGCGGGAGAATGACGTCAATTCGCGGACCGGGACGCGCACATGGTCCGGGTCGGACCCATATTCGGCGCGATCCGCGAACGCTCGACGCATCGCCTCCGCCAGCAGGTGCAGGCGTTGCGGATCCGCGTGAGCAAATCTTCCGAGCCCCATTGGTTCGATTTGCGCAAGGATCGCGCACAGGGCGATTCCGCCGGACGACGGGGGCGGCATGGTGAGCCAGCGAAATCCTCGGTAATGCGTCTCGATGGGGCGTCGTTCCCGAACCCGGTATTCCGCGAAATCGCGGGCATCGAGCACGCCGCCTCCTCCCCGAACCGCTTCCGCGATGCGTCGAACGGTTTCTCCGTCGCGGAATTCCGCGATACCCCTATCCCGGAATCGAGCGAGAGTTGCCGCCAGGTCCGGTTGCTTCCACCGGGCACCCACCGACGGAACCTCCCCCGCAGGCAGGTAGATCCCCGAGGCGACGGAGCACCGACGCAATCGCTCCTTGGCCAGGGCAAGCGAGTCGTGCAGGCACGGTGATACCTCGAACCCGTCGGAGGCCAGTGCCCGGGCCGGGTCGATCAGGCGACTCCACGACAGGCGCCCGGAACCGAAGCGCCGGTGCGCATGCCAGAGGCCCGCAGGCGTGCCCGGGGTCCCGCAGGCCGACCAACCTTCGGTGCTCGACCTCCTCGGCTCCGACTTTCCGGTCGCGTAAAAGTCCTCCCCCGCCCGACCCGGCGCCGTTTCACGATAGTCGAGCGCGACCCGTTTGCGATCCCGCCCCCGCCACATCCAGAATCCACCGCCGCCCAGATTTCCGGCGCTTGGGTAGGTCACGGCGAGGGCAAGGGCGACCGCCACCCCTGCATCGGCCGCATTTCCACCGGCCCGCAGCACATCCGCCCCCACCTGCGCCGCGATCGGCTCGGGTGCCGCGACCACGCCCCTCACGACGGAAAACGCTCCGCCGAGGCACCGGCGGCGGCGGACGTGGCCATCAGCTGCACAGATCCCGAGAATCGTCGCGACCAAGCCGCGCGCAGCGCTTCCTCGATCACCGCGCGGCGGTCCGGCGCATGGGCAATGATGGCGGCCCCGCCCCACCCGCCTCCGGTAAGTTTCGCGCCGTAGGCACCGGCCCCAAGCGCGGCTTCAACGAGCGCATCGACCTCGGGACACGAATTCTCGAATAGGCTGCGGCAGGATTCATGGGAGCGGACCATGATCGCACCGAATGTCGCCCAATCGCCGGCCTCGAGCGCCTTCGCCCCCGCCAACACGCGATCGTTTTCGTCGAGGACATGGGTGGCCCGGCGCAGGTCTTCCCGGTCGATGTCGGCGGCACGGGCTTCCAGGGACTCCCTCGTGACATCGCGCAGCGACGCGTCCGGGCGGTTCGACACCGTTCGGGCAACGCGGAAACATGCCGCGCGGCGGTCGGCGTACCCTCCGCCGGCGGCCAATTCGTGCCGAACACCGGAATTGGCGATGAGCAGGGAACACGCGTCGCCCGGAAGCGGAACGGCATCCCAGCGAAGCGTGCGGCAATCGAGCAGCAACGCGTGTCCGGCGCGGCCACATGCCGAGGAGAATTGGTCGAGCAGCCCCACCGGAGCGCCCACGAACGGTCCGTTTTCGGCTCTTCGGCACAATTGCGCCATCGCCATCGGGTCCATCGGTTCGCGTCCGTCCAACGCCTCGAGCGCGCGCGCGACGGCCACCAGCAACGCCGCCGAGGAGCTGACGCCCGATCCATCGGGGACCGTGCTCACGATGGCGGCATCGAATCCGATCGAGCCGACGCCCGCGGCCGCAAGCTCGGCGACGGTCCCGCGCACATAGTTGGACCAACGTTCCGGCCCCGAAGCACGATTCATATTCGCCACCGGAAAAGCGACGTCCGGGTACCCGTCATGGGCCGAATGCAAACGCGCGATTCCATCGGTGCGCGGCGACACGGCGACGCCTGTCGCCGCATCCACGGCGGCGGTGAGCACCCACCCTTCGTTGTAGTCCGTATGGTTGCCCAGCAGTTCGACGCGGCCGGGAGCGACCGCGACGATTTCGGGGTTCCGCCCGGTCCGTTCGCGCGCCTCGGTTGCCGCCCACGCGGCCAAATCCCGCCTATCCATGCCCGAGATGGTACCCGGTGGAGCCGACTCCGCCACGATAGAATCCGGCCATGGCGGAGCATACGATCACGGTTATCGGCGCGGGCATGGCCGGGAGCGAAGCGGCCTGGCAGGCGGCGCAACGCGGCGCGCAGGTGCGGTTGGTGGAAATGCGTCCGGTGCGCTCGACTCCGGCCCACCGTACGGACCAAGCCGCGGAAATCGTGTGCTCGAATTCTTTCAAGAGCAACCACCTTTCGAGCGCCTCGGGCGCGCTTAAGGAAGAAATGCGCCGCTTGGATTCCCTGATCGTCGCCTGTGCCGATGCCCACAAGGTGCCGGCCGGCGAAGCGCTCGCCGTAGATGCGGAAGCCTTTTCAGCCGAAGTCACGGAGCGTCTTTCGAATCACCCACGCATCGAGTTGGTCCGCGAAGAAGCCTGCACGGTCCCCGCGGAAGGGCCGGTCATCATCGCCACCGGCCCCCTCACGAGCGACGCACTTGCGGAGCGCATCGGGGCGATCACCGGGCGCTACGATCTGTATTTCTACGACGCCGTGGCGCCGGTGGTCGACGGATCCACCATCGACATGGAAAAGGTTTTCCGTGCCTCGCGCCGCGGCAAGGGCCTCGAGCCGGATTTCTCCGACGATGCGGCCTACCTGAATTGTCCGATGGACAAGGCGCAATACCTGGCGCTGCGGGAGGCGATTCGCGACGCGGAACTCGCTCCGGTTCACGACTTCGAGGACATTCGGTACTTCGAGGCCTGTCTGCCCGTGGAGGAGTTGGCGCGACGTGGGGAACGCACCCTCGCGTTCGGTCCTCTAAAACCGATCGGTCTCGCGGATCCCCGGACCGGAAAGCGCCCCTACGCCGTGGTCCAACTTCGTCAGGAAAACAAGGCGGGAACCTTGTGGAATCTGGTGGGCTTCCAAACCCGCATGAAATGGGGAGAGCAAAAGCGGATTCTGCGCATGATCCCCGGCCTTGAAAACGCCGAGTTCGTTCGGTTCGGAGTGATGCACCGCAACACCTACATCCACTCGCCCGGGTTGATAGATGGATCACTCGCGTTGATCTCGGACCCACGGATTCGCTTCGCCGGGCAGATCGTGGGAGTGGAAGGGTATCTCGAATCGGCCGCCATGGGCTTGGTGGCGGGCATCAACTCCGCCCGCGAGCACCCGGTGGTGTTTCCGGAAACGTCCATCCTCGGTAGCCTGACCCGTTACGTGAGCGCCTACGAAGGCAAGCAATTCGCTCCCATGAACGCCTGTTGGGGCTTGCTGCCGCCGCTCGATGGCGACCGGATTCGCGACAAGAAGGAACGTGGTCGCTTGATGGGCGCCCGTGCCCTCGAGGCGCTGATGGCCGCAAAATTGGAATATTCCCTGTGAATCCGACGGCCGATGCCTTCGACCCGACCAGTCTCGCCCCCCGAACCCCGGGTGGAGCCCCGGCATGAAGGAACCCCGGGATTCGACCGAGGAACCAAGCCGCATTCGCTTCAAGGCCCGGGATCGGTTTCCCGTGAAGGGCAATCCGCGGGCTTCGCTGTGGACCTTTGTCCTGATGCTGATCCTCCTCACGCTCTCAGGTTTTCGCGGATGCGCGATGATCACCGAGTTTCTTCGCATCGCGCAGCGGCCCGCTCCCGCCCCGCGCGGCCCCGAACCCGTGAGCGTGGAATTCAAATGAGTCGGGACCTGCC
>JBJTRZ010000383.1:0-1756 GCA_046076415.1 Armatimonadota bacterium | reverse complement strand
CGTGGCGGGTGGGTTCGGTTCTCTCCCCACGGTTATCAGACCGAGGCCGAGGTGGATGCGGCGGTCTCTTCGGTCCCAGGGTAGGCGGGGTCAGCGCCGGTCGCGATAGCTTGGCCGAACCGGGCGGGAGGGTGCGACGGGTGCCGGCTCGTTCGCGGCGGCGACCAAGGTTTCCACCATCTCCTCCACCCACGGCAAAACTTTGGCCGTGCCGATCTGAAGCGCCACCTTCCGGGGTTCGAACACATGCCCCGCCCCGCGATGCACGGACGTCAATCGACGGATCGCGTGACGCGGAAGCTCGAGTGCTTCCAACAACTGAACCACCACCGTCCGCCCCTCGGTTCCGATCGATTCGATGCCCACTTCGCTGCAACGCAGGCGGAGTCGCAGGAGTCCGAGTGCATTCCAAACGGGCGGCGGCGGATCGCCGAAGCGGTCCTCGAATTCCTCCTGGAGCCGCGCGACATCGGCGCGATCGCGCACCGCGGCGAGCTTCTTGTACATTTGGATCCGTTGAGGTTCGCTGGCCACGTATTTGACGGGGATCGCGGCTGGCACGGGTATTTCCACGGTGGGAAGGGGAACATGCGCCGCGTCGGGGGCTTGTCCTCGGTTTTCTCGAATCGCGTCCTCGAGCAGCTGGCAATAGAGATCGAAGCCAACCGCGGCGACGGAACCGCTTTGCTGGGCGCCAAGCAGGTTTCCCGCCCCCCGGATTTCAAGATCGCGCAGGGCGACCTTGTAGCCGGAACCGAGTTCGGAGAACTCGCGCAAGGCGTCGAGCCGTTGCTCCGCCACGGTCGAGAGGGCTTTGGCGCGCGGGTAGAGGAGGTAGGCGTAGGCCTGTTGGCGCGACCGACCCACCCGTCCTCGAAGTTGGTACAACTGCGCCAGACCGAGTTTGTCGGCGTGGTCGACCACGATGGTGTTGACCGAGGGAATGTCGAGGCCGGATTCGACAATGGTCGTGCACACCAGCACATCGAACTTGCGCTGGTAGAAATCGAACATCGTTTCCTCGAGCGCATCCTCGCCCATTTGGCCATGGGCCACGCGGACACGGGCTCCGGGCACGATCCGTTCGATCCGATGGGCCACGTGCTGGATGCTCTCGATCCGATTGTGGATGAAATACACTTGCCCGCCCCGCGCGATTTCCTGGAGGATCGCCTCCCGGATCAGCAGGTCGTCGGACTCCTTGATGTAGGTGCGGACCGGCAGCCTTCCCTCGGGCGGATCGTGGATGAGGCTCATGTCTCTTATCCCGGAGAGTGCCATGTGCATGGTGCGCGGAATCGGGGTGGCGGTGAGGGTGAGGACGTCCACGGTGGTGCGCAACTGCTTCAAGCGTTCCTTGTGCACCACGCCGAAGCGCTGCTCCTCGTCGACGATGACCAGACCGAGATCCTTGAATTCGACGTCCTTGGACAGCAAGCGGTGGGTTCCCACCACGATGTCGGCGGCTCCCGAACGGATCGCGTCGATGGTGCGCTGCTGCTCCTTGGCGGAGCGGAACCTCGAGAGCGAATCGATGCAGACCGGGAACGCTCCCAGCCGCTCCATGAATGTTTGATGGTGTTGCGCCGCGAGCACCGTGGTGGGGCAAAGCACCGCGACCTGCCGTCCTTCGGAAGCGACCATGAAGGCCGCGCGCACGGCGACTTCCGTCTTGCCGAAACCGACATCGCCGCAGACGAGGCGATCCATGGGTTTCGGACGTTCCAAGTCCGCACGGACGTCTTCTATGGCGGCG
>JBJTRZ010000382.1:0-9792 GCA_046076415.1 Armatimonadota bacterium | reverse complement strand
ATGAGCAAGTCGAAAGGCACCTCGGTCACCCCCGACGAAGTCGCCCAGCGGTACGGTGCCGACACCCTGCGCCTCTACATCCTGTTCGAAGCGCCATTCGAAGACACCATCCAGTGGTCGGAGGAGCGACTCAATGGCACGTTCCGATTCCTGAACCGACTCTGGACCACCGTCCTCGGCATTGTCGCCACCGAGGGCGAACCGGATCCCTCGCTCGACGGCGAAGCACGCAAACTGCGCCGCGTGCACCACCAGACCATCGCGAAGGTCTCCGAAGCAATCGACAACCTGCGTTTCAACACCGCCGTGTCCGGGCTGATGATCCTGCTCGACCACATGCGCAAGTTCGTGTCCGCCGGTGGGGCCGCGCACCCGGCAGCCCGCGAGGCCGCCGACGGCCTCGTGCGCCTGCTCGCACCCATGGCGCCCCATATCGCCGACGAACTCCACGCCCGGCTCGGGGGGTCGGCTCCGCTCTACCGAGGTCCGTGGCCCATCGCCGACCCCGAACTGGCGGCCGAAGACGAAGTGGAAGTCGTCGTTCAGGTGAACGGCAAGCTGCGGGACCGTCTGGCCATGCCGGCCGGCAGCGATGCCGCCACGATGGAAGCCGCCGCACTCGCGCTGGCGAAAATCGCCGCCGAAATTACCGGCAAGACCGTTCGCAAAGTGGTCGTCGTGCCGGGACGGCTCGTCAATATCGTCGCGAACTAGGCCGTTTCGCCGTCCGCGCCTGCGCGGACACGGGCCATGCGCTCCAAAACGGCCTTGGTCGCCGCCTGCCGACCCTGCGCCCACGCGTCGATCCGTTTGCCGAGAAACAGTCGGTCGGCAACGCGCCCGAGAGCCCCGCCCGGGACATACTCGATGCGCTCCGAGAACAAGGTGCCTCCTTGGAAGGGTGCGACCCAACGGCGGTGGAGCCAGTGTGCGAACGGCCCCTCGAACTGCCGTTCCACTTACCCGTCGGGCGGGCTCCACTCAACCACCTCGAGCGTCATCTGCTCGCGACCTCCGGTGCGGCTGGTGGTCAACGTCACCAACGACCCCACGGCGAGCGGCGACGTCGGATCCGTCAGGACGTCCTCGGGCCACTGCCCACCCGAAACACGGCCGCGATTGCGCAGGTCCGACACGAACGCGAAGACGACCTCCGGAGGACGTTCGATGAAAATCTGATATTGCCGAATCGCCGGGTCGGGCATGGGGCGATTGTACCGCCGCGCCGCGGTCCGATCCCGGTACACTGCCCGGGATGCCCCTCGACCCCAAAACACACCGCGCCGATGACCGGCTGCGACGTCCCCATCGCCCGGAGGGGGAATGGCTACGGTGCACGCGGGCATGCATTCCCGACCAAGCCCAATGGGGCCTGCCCCATGCCCTCGAAATCCACGGAACGACGGTCGCCGACCACGCGCTGACGATCGAACTCCTCGCCAATCGAGCGCCGGTTCCCGTCGGCGACACCCATTGGCGCCCCTCCGGTTCCACATTGCACGGGTCCGGTGCCGACGGAGGCTTGCAGGTCGTTCGAGATGCCTTCCTGGACGAGGACGGGGCGTTGGTGCTGGTTTTATGGTTTCGCAACGCCACCCATGAAGCGATCGAAATCGAGATCTCCCCCCGCTGGGGATTCGGCGAGGGCGAGCTCGCGGACGGGGGCTGGGCGGTCCGCATGGGGCCACCTCTGGATGATCTTCGATCCCATATCCCGGCGGGAGGACGCGGTCGCTTGGTGTTCACGGCCGGCTTTGGACCGGATCGCCGCACCGCGCTCGGGAATATGCACCGCTGGCACGAGGAACCCAACCCCCACCACGTTCATCGCCTAGCGGTGGAAGACTGGTTCTCGCGCAACGCGCCGCGTTTCGCCTGCGACGATCCGTGGCTCGAACTCCTCTGGCTTGCCGGGTGGAACCGACGGCGGGAAGGCACGGCGGATCCCCGCCCCATCACGTCGACCGATATCCCCCGCGACGCGTTCTCCGACGGGGACCCCGATCGACCACGTCGAAACGCCCCCGCGTGGGATCGATGGATCGAATCCACCCTGGTGGGCGTACGGCGCCGCGAGCAGGGGCTTCGCTTCGAACCGCTCGAGGACGCCGGCGGCCTCGGCGGTTGGTGCATCGACGGTCTCGCGCTGGGCGAACGACGCATCGCGGTGGCATGGGACGAACCGAGCGGAGACGACCGTTACGACGATGGTTGCCAGGGCTTCAGCGTGCACGTGGATGGACGCTTGGCCTGCACCGACGAACGCCCACGACCCGTCGAAATCGATCTGGACCCGACCACCGGCCGGTGCGAAGTTCGTTGACCACGCGCAGGGCCGTCAGGGGTGCACCAAGGAACGTCCCGCGGTGAGCCAGAACAGCCCGGCGGACAAGGCCATCGTCACCGGCAACGTCAAAACCCATGCGATCAGGATATTTCGGACCGTCCTGGCCTGCAGACCCGATCCATTGGCGGCCATCGCACCGGCGACGCCCGAGGAAAGGATGTGCGTGGTGCTCACCGGGGCCGCCAGCAGGTCCGCCCCGAAGATGGTCGCCATCGCCGTGAGTTCGGCCGCCGCGCCCTGACCATACGTCAAGTGCGCCTTGCCGATCTTTTCCCCGACCGTCACCACGATCCGCTTCCAACCAATCATCGTTCCGATACCGAGCGCGAGCGCCACCGCCACCGTCACCCACGGAGCGACGAACTCCACCGTACCTTTGACCGCCTTCTGCGCCTCGTCGAGGGCCTTCCCCTCGGCTTTCGAAATCCCGGGGAGCTTCGCGAGTTTCTTCAACGCGGACGCCGCCTTCAAGGCATCGGTGCGCAACGCTTCCTGCGACCCGTGCTCCAAACTGGACAAACTCGATCGTCCCTCGATCAACGCCACGACCCGCCCGAGCCGCTTGGTCGCGTCCGCCGCCTTCGCATTCGACGCCACGGCCGGGGAGGTGAGAACCGGGTCGAGGCCGCGCACGATCGCCACGGTCCGTTCGATATCGGCCTTGCCCAAATTCGGGTTGACGCTGTACCGACCGGGAACGAGGGCAATCAGGATCAACATGATCAGGCCGTTGCCCTTCTGGCCGTCGTTGGAGCCGTGCATGAACGAGACGCCGGTGGACGTGCCCACGAGGAGCGCGCGAATCGGCCACGGCGGCGGCGCATTGCCCTTCGGCGGCTCCATGAACAACTCCCGCCTGCGAACCAAAACCCGCAGCAGCATGAAGACCAACGCGGCACCGCAGAAACCCACGATCGGCGCAAGTGCCAGCCCCTTGAGCGTTTCCAAGAACTTCTCGAGGTTGGCCTCCTTGCCCGAAAGCCAAGCCCACATCAAACCCACGCCCGTGATGGAACCGATCAACGTATGCGAACTCGACGCCGGTAGCCCGACATACCAAGTCGCGAGATTCCAAAACACGGCGACGATCAGGATCGACAAGATCATCCACGCACCGGGAAACCCGTGCGCACCCACCAGCAGATCCGTCGGCAAAAGTCCCACGATCTTGAACGCGACCCCGGCGCCCGCGCCAGCTCCGAAGAACGTGCCGAGCAGATTCACGATCCCGGACCACACCACCGCGAGCGTCGGGGCCATCGAACGCGTGTAGATGACCGTGGCCACCGCGTTGGCCGTATCGTGGAACCCGTTCACGACCTCGAATCCGAGGGCGATCAGAAGGCAGACGACGTTGATGGCGATCAGGACGAAATCCATGGACAACTTAACCTTTGCTTCACAAGTGTGTTCGCCCAAGCGGTCACTCGGGTTAAGCAATTGTTAAGATTCCACGCGATCCCGGGTCAATCGCCCCCCGACGCGACCAACGTCTCCCATCGTCCCCGCAAGTCCTCGCCGTGCACCAAGCGACCGCCGTCGGCGCCCGCGCCCGAAACCACGGGGCGGCGATCCTCGGAGAAACCACCGCGCGCATCCTCGGTCTGGTCCGCGCGCAGGAAATGCAAGGCCACGCCGGCGCGCGCCGAATCGGTGCGATTCGCTCCCGTGGCATGCGGCGTTCCATAAGCGAAGAACAAGGCCCCACCCGCCGGCAATTCCACCAAAACCGCCTCGGAATCGTCCGGCCAGCAGCGGATATGGTGGTCCGACCACGGATCCCGCGCATGGTCGAGCGCCTCGGTAAACCGCCTCGGGATAACGCGCATCGCCCCGTTCTCCTCCGTTGCGTCGTGCACCGCGGTCCACAACGCGGTTCCCGCCAGCGGATCCGGAATGCCGAAATACGCATTGTCCTGATGCCAGTTGGTCCCGATTCCCGTCCCGCCCGGCTTGACGAAAACCTGGTCCAAATGCAACAGCACCGGCCCACCGATCAGCGATTCGACCGCCGACCCCACCCCATGCGCATAGGGCATCGTTTGAAAGACACGGCTGTGGGGCCACATCGGGCACAACTGCAGGTTGCTCGCCGTCGACGAAGGCGTCGCTCCGTCACCGTCCGTCGCGACATTGCGCAGCAAACCCGCCGCGCCCAACCGATCAAGTTCGCGGCGCATCGCCGCGACCTCCGCGCCCGACCAGAAATCCCGGATCGCCAGCCAGCCTTCACGCCGAAAGAACGCCACCTCGTCAGGGGTGGGAAGTCGACGGTGTCCCATGGCTCCATCCTACCGTCGGCGCGCACGGATCGTACAATGCGCCATGCCCCGCGCCGCCGTCATACCCTCCCCGAGCCAGCCCGTTGAAATCCGAACCTACGCCGAGCCCGAACCGGCCCCCGGTGAAGCCGTGCTCGAAACCATCGCGTCGGAGGTCTGTGGAACCGATGTCCACCTCTGGCATGGCCGCCTTCCCGGAGTTCCGTACCCGCTGGTTCCCGGGCACGTGAGCGTGGGCGTGGTGCGCAGGTCGAACGGCCCGCTGGCGGACATCGACGGGAACCCCATCGCACCCGGCACGGTGGCGACCTTCCTCGACGTTCACGGGACCTGCCATCGGTGTCGCACCTGCCTCGTGGATCGCGCCCCGACCAAATGCCCGTCGCGACGCGTGTACGGAATCACGCTCGGCGCCGACGATGGGTTGCACGGCGGATGGAGCGAGCGTATCGTCCTGCGCCCCGGCACCCTGATCCTTCCCCTCCCCGCGTCGGTTCCGGCCGAGCGATGGATTGCGGCCGGCTGCGGACTGCCCACCGCGCTGCACGCCATCGACCTCGCGGGCATCCGGCTCGGCGACCGGGTCCTCGTTCTGGGAGCCGGACCGGTCGGACTCGCCGCCACCGCACTCGCGCTCCAAAACGGAGCCGGTTGGGTCGGGGTCGTCGATCCGGTCGAGGCACGTCGGGACGCGGCGCGGAACATGGGGGCCGACGCGGTGTTCGATCTCGACGACGTTGCCGGGGGAGCCGTCCGCCGATCCTGCGGTGGCAACGGACCCGACATCGTCGTCGAGGCGGCCGGCAATCCGGACGCGGTGAAACTGGCTCTGCGCGCCGTGCGCCCTGCGGGACGGGTGGTGGTGGTGGGCCAATACACCGACAACGGCGAAACCACGATCCATCCCCACAACGACATCAACCGACCGCATGCCACGATCCTGGGATGCTGGGGGGTTGAATTCCACCATTTCCAACGAGCCGTCGACGTGCTCGCGCGCACGGGCGATCGGTTTCCGTGGGAGAAGGCGATCGGCCGGCGCTACGCGCTCGAGGAGGCCGGGACCGCGCTCCGCGATGTCGAAGCGCGGCGAGTGGTCAAGGCCCTGATCGTTCCCTGACCAACTCGAACCTCAGAGTATGCCCTTGCGCGGCATGACCCGGATTTCATCGATCGAAACCCCCGCCGGAGCGTCGAGGGCCCACACGATCGACGCCGCCACATCGGCCGCCGTCAGCATGTCCCCGGTCGGGAAAGGCGCACCGCCGAGCGCGTCCCAGAAAGGCGTGTCGGTCGAACCCGGCAACACCGCCGAAACCCTCACGCCCGAGCGCCGCACCTCTTCGGCGAGCGACAACGTCAGGCCGTAGGCGCCCCACTTGGATGCGACATAGCCGCCGGCCGAGGGAAACGCGTGGGTCGATGCCACCGACAACACGTTCACCAAATGGCCCGCGCCCGCCGGCAACATCGACTTGAGCGCCTCGCGGCACGCCAGAAACGTACCGGTGAGGTTGGCATCGATTTGCCGACGCCAATCCGCCACGGACAAATCCCGCACGGGGCCGAATACCCCGCAACCCGCCGCGCACACCACCGCGTCCAAATGCCCGAACTCGGACCGACACCGGGCGAATGCCGATGCAACCGAATCCTCGTCCGACACATCGCACGAAAACGCCCGGCAGGGGCCCGCCAAGGTTCCCGCGAACCCTTCGGGAATGGTGCGCGCCAACACCGCGACCCGCCATCCGTCGGAAAGCAAACGTTCCACCACCGCCAAGCCGATGCCCCGCGTGCCTCCCGTCACGATGCACGAACGGCCCTCGGGCTCAGCAGACAAGGGCGCCGAAGTCCTCGAACGCAGCCTCGAATCCGCCAGGCACGCCCTTGCAAATCACGCTCACCGCGTCGTGGCTGTGCAGCGACTCGAGGTGCGCGAACGCGCCTTCGAAATCGGCGATTCGCGCGTCGGTGTCCAGTTCCGCATACACCAGTCGCGCCGCGTCCTCGACGAATTTCACGTGGGCTCCGTTGAGCTCCGCGAACGCCTGCTCGTCTTCGCGCTTGACCATCACTTGGGTCTCGGTACGCAATGCCGTGCGCAGATGCCGAACCAAATCCTCCGGGCCAAGGGTCGATCCAGGGGCAACCTCCACCTTGACGCGCGCCTTGGAACGTTGCGAATGCGGAATCGCATACGCTCCGCGGGTGTCCCGGGCATGCTCCGCAAGTTCCGCCGAACACGGACACGACGACGAATACACGAAATCGATCTCGAGGAATCGGCGAACACGACCGGAAGGATCGATCGTGGCCGAGAAAACCGCGCGGTAGAACTGATAGCCTTCCAGACCGGAGCGCAGGCTCGAAACCCGCAGCGGGAAGGAAAAGGCCACCTTGAGACGCGCCGACAACGTGCCCACATCGCTCCGATAGTCGTCCAGAATCCAGCCGAGGGTTTCGAGCGTGAAAAGCACGTCGCGATGCTCGTAGAACGTGCGGAGGATGCGGCTCATGTTGATGCCCTTGAGGTTGGCATCGAGCGACACCGTTCCGGTCACGGTCGCCTCGAGCACCATCGGCGCATCGTCGGAAGCCGCCACGCGGAGCGGCAATTTGAACCCGGAAACCCCGACCTGCTGGATCGGAACGTTCGCACCCTGGATCGCCGCGGCCGTCGCCTCGGTCATGTCGGGGAGCGACGCGCGATAGCCGTCGGTGACTCGGAACGTTTCGTCGTAGCGACGGTCGATCACGGGATTCGGATCGTGGACCGTCGGATGCAAATAGGCTTTCTTGCCGGCGATGATGGACATAGTCGTTTTTTCTCACCCTGTTCGGGAGCCAGGCGGTTGTGACGATAACCGTAGGCGCGGAGGACCCGCGCTTAGCTGGCCGGAAACGTGTTTTTCAGGCGGTTTCCCCACCGTAATACTCGAAACGATTGCGATCCGTTTCCTCCACCACGACGCGGAAGAGCCGCGCCGGCGCGGGAATCGCGCCCTCCAAGCGACGCCAGATCGCAAGCGTCACGTTTTCACTCGTCGGATTCACCGACCGAAACTCCTCGACGTCGTAATTGAGGTGCTTGTGGTCGAAATGGTCCATGATCTCGCGGTCGAGAACCGCATCGAAGGCCGACAGATCCACGAGCATTCCCGTCGTGGGATCCGGCGCCCCTGCGATGGTCACCTCGACACCGTAGTTGTGCCCGTGCCCGTGCGGTGTGTTGCACTTGCCGAAAATGGCCTCGTTCTCCGCATCGCCAAGCCCGGGCGCATGCAGGCGGTGCGCCGCCGCAAAGTCCAGACGTCGTGTGAACAACATCTCGTCCACCTCCGTTCCCAACCACTCCACGCCGAGGGTCGGCGATTCCCAAAGCGACAGGCGAGCCAAATGCCCCGGGTAACCGGAGTACGCGCCCTCGAACTCCCGCGCCAAAAACCGGGCGATGTTCTCGAGAGTCGGCGGATGGTCGCGGAAGTGCGGCACCTCGTAGGTCAGGTGCCGGTCGGAAAGCGGCCCGACCACGCCTTTGAGCACCCGGTCGACATCGACGAGATTGACCACCATGCCGGTGCTCGGGTCGACATCGCCTGCCACCCAGACCTCCACCACATAATTGTGGCCGTGCCCCCACGGAGAAGCCCAGCGGCCAAACAACGTTCGATTCTCCGCCTCCGACTTGTCGGCGAACCAATACGCATGCCCGGCTCTGAAGGCAACGCGACGGCGCAGGAACATGGTTCCCGGAGGGCTCGTCGACAGGACCAAGATAGGCATCTTCTTCAGCAACCCTACCGCCCGCCGATTGGTTCCGCCATTCAGCACCCGGCGGCTACGGTAAAGTGGTGCGATGAGCGCCGCCATCGCCGCACTCCTCGCGCTGTCCATGGCCATGCCCGCCCCACCGTTCCCCTTCGAGAGGGATCGCGTGCTCGACATCGAGCGCCTGCGCGCGGTCCGCTGCGCGGTGAATCCCTCCGACACGTCCGAATTCGCCGACGTGTTGGTGGTGGGAGGCGGCGTGGGAGGATGCGCCGCAGCCTTGGCCGTGGCGAGCGCCGGGTATTCGGTGATCCTGATCGAGCCGACGCGGGCCCTTGGTGGACAACTCACCACGCAACTGGTGCCGGTCCCCGACGAAAACAGCCACATCGAAAAGGAACCGGGGCCGGCGTCCCGCTCGTGGAGGGCGCTTCGCTCCCGCGTGCGGGCCCTTTGCGCGCTGATCCCCGGGGCGAAACCCGAACACACCGACAACTTCGGCCAATGCTGGGTCTCGCGCGTGTCCGCTTTGCCCGCGATCTGGGAGGCAGCCCTCGCCGATCAAATGGAGCCGCGCCGGCGCGATGGACGGATCAAAGCCGTCCTGACACGCCATCAGATTCGCAGCGTCGGGCTCTATAGCGGCGACGGCAGATTCAACTGGGCCGACGTCGTCGATCTCGACAACGGCAAGGTAAGTCGCATCGCGGCGAAATTCGCGATCGATGCCACCGAGGACGGCGCATTGATGGCGCTCGCGGGCACACCGACCCGACTCGGCCAAGAGGCCGCCTCCGAGTTCGGCGAACCCCACGCACCGGCCGAGTCCCATCCCGAATGGGTCCAAAGTTTCACCTACGGGTTCCTCATGCGGTGGACCGCGGAAAACGAACCCAGGTCCGTCGTCGCTCCCCCGCCGGAGTACGACGTCTTCCACTCCTTCGGGGAATACACCCTCGATTACGTCTACCGAGGACAAACCCCGGAACCATTTTCGGTCCCCTACAAAGTGCTGCGCGGCGTGGAGGGCGAATATGGCGGCAAAGCCCGCCGGTACCTGCCGTTCTGGACCTATCGGCGACTGCAAGCCGCCTCGAGCCTCCACGGAGGCAAATCCCCCGTCGGCGATATCGCACTGATCAATTGGCGCGGCAACGACTTCCATGCCGAGAGCTGGATCGGAAAGCCGATCGACGAACAGGTGCGAATCCTTCGGCGTGGACGAGACTTCGCGCTGGGTTTCGCGCACTGGTTGCAGACCGCAGCCCCCCGCGACGATGGGAATGGGGTGGGGTGGCCGGAAATGCAGCTTCACGGCGGAGGCGACGCGGTGGCCGCCGACGGACTCGCCCTCCATCCGTATGTCCGCGAATCCCGGAGACTCGTCTCGAG
>JBJTRZ010000381.1:0-10917 GCA_046076415.1 Armatimonadota bacterium | reverse complement strand
CATCCACCCGTCGGGCAGTTGGTCGCCTTCCCATTGGCGTCGCGCACGGGCGGCGACGCCCGCGAGGGCTTCCCGGTCGACATCGTAGGGTTCGAAATGGATTTCCACCACTTCCCCCCGGGATTCGCGATGCACGGCCTCGGCGATGGAGACATAGAGGGTGTCGCCGCGCCGGAATCGGGCGTGGGTGGCAAGGTCGGGATGTCCCACGACCCGTGCGGGTTCGTTGCGTGGGGAGCGCGTGAGCAGGATCAAACCGGAGGTGGTGCGGGATTCCCGCAGCGCTTGCGGTGCGGGTTCGGGCTGGGCGGGCGGGGCGGTGTCGACGATGCGCCCTCCCACCACCAGGGCGAGCGGGCGCGCCCGGGCAACCACGATCAGACCGGCGGGACCGTGATCGGGAAGCCAGAGGCGACTGGATTGGGACATGTGCGGTGGGGGGCGAGGCTCGCCGAGTGGGTTCGACGCAGGCGCATCGGGATCGCTCGACGTTGCTATTCGTCTTCGTCGTCGGATTCCGGTCGCGGCAGGGAGATCGTGGCGCGCACGGAATCCTCGACGAAGCGGCTGACCGCTTCCTCTTGGCGCAACGCGTCGACTTGCGCCTCGAGTTCGACTATTTGTCGCCGCGCGCGTGCGTGGGTCGAATCGCCGCGGGGCGTGCTGGCGAGGTGCGCGCGCAGGTCGGAGAGGCGATTCTCGAGGGCGAGGCGCAACCTGCGCCAGTCCTCGGCGCGCGGATTGCCCTCGAGGAAGTCGTCGACGGCCCGGTCCGTGGTATCCACGTCCGGATTTTACCGTTGCCGGGGCCGCCGCGTGCCGGTTTCGAGGAAAGCGACCCGTTCCGCGATATTGGTGCAGTGGTCGCAAACGCGTTCGAGGTAATGCGCGACGAAGAGCAGGTAGGAGGCCACCACGGTGGACGCGGGGTCGGTCTGGAGAATTTCCCCAAGATCGATGCGCATGCGCCCGTACAGCCGATCCGCTTCATCGTCGGCGGCCACCACGGCGCGAACGCGTTCCATATCGCGCCCCACGAACGCGTCGAGGGATTCGCGGACCATGGACCGGGCCACTCCGGCGAGTTTGGGAATATCGACAAGCGGTTTGTAGATCGCTTCATCGGCCAAGCGGGTGGCGATTCGGGCGATATCGACCGCATGGTCGGCGATGCGTTCGATATCCGTGGCGATCTTCATGGCCGCGCCGACCAACCGGAGTTGGGATGCGTCCTCGATGCGGCGCGCCATGGACTTCAGGCACACCTCCTCGATGCGATCCTCGAGACGGTCGACATCGTCGTCCCGGCGCACCACCGCCTCGGCGAGTTCACGGTCCTGGCGTCGGAGTGCATCGACGGCATCGGCGAGCATCTCCTCGGCGGCGATGCCCATTTCGAACAACAGTTCGTCGAGGTTTTTCGCACCGGATTCGCTACGTTTGAGTTTGACGACGGACATGGGAACGTCAAATGGTACCGGCCACGGTCCTGCCGATTGTTAAATAAATGTTAAGGCGTGGTGGCGTTCGCGTAAACCGCCCGCAAGCGTGGCGCGGCATCCGGCGCTCTTGCCGGCATGTCGTCGACCACGCGCCCATCGGCGAGCAGGACCAGCCGGGTCGCGTGCCTCAGGGCGAGCTCCGGGTCATGCAGGGCCGTCAGCACCAGGGTCCCTGCCCTGGCTCGGCGTGCCAGTTCCGCCGCGAGCGCATCGCCCATTCCCGGATCGATCCCGGAAAAGGGCTCGTCGAGGATCAGCAGCTCGCTCCGCTGCGCCAAAGCCGCCGCGAGCGCCGCGCGGCGTCGCTCTCCACCGGACAGGGTTCCCAGACGTCGGTGGGCGAGCGGGGCCAACCCGGCGACCGCGAGGGCATCCAGCAGCGCCTGTTCCGAGTCCGCGCCGATGACGGCCTGTTCATAGGGCGTGTATCCCGGAGCGCTCGGGGTTCGCTGGGGAAGATGGGCGATTCGACCCCGCCGCCGGGACCCATGGGACCGGGAAAGGGGAACATCGCCCCATGCGCACGCGCCTGAATCGGGAGCGACCGCTCCCGCGGCCATGCGCAGGAGCGAGGATTTGCCCGCACCGTTGGGCCCGAGTATGGCCACATTTTCGCCGGGCTGGAACTCCAGATCAATCGGGCCGACGGACCCGGTGCGGCAAAGCCGCGCGCCGCGAAACACCAAGGCGGCTGTTTCACGTGAAACACCGTCCGCGCGGTCAGGCATCGCCGAAACGGCCGAGCAGCGCGTCGAGTTCCTCCGCGCTGTAGTAGTGGATCTCGATACGACCGCGCTCGAGCGAGCCCACGAGGCGCACCCGGGTACCGACCTTGCTCCGAAACAAGTCCTCGATACCCGCGATATCGGGGGACGGCGCAGGCCTCGCAGGGCGCGCCTCCGCAGCCATCCGCCGTTCCACATCGCGCACGCTGAGCCGTCCGGCGGCCGCCTCTTCGAAAAGCGCCTGTTGCCGCACGGCGAATCCCGGTTGGTCGCGCAGCTTGCGGTCGCCGAGCAGCGCACGGGCATGGCCCTCGCTGATGGCTCCCGCCTCGAGCCCGGCCTGCATCGGCTCGGGGAGATCGAGCAGGCGCAAGGAGTTCGCCACGGCGGGGCGACTCTTGCCCACCCGTTTGCCCATCTCCTCCTGGCTCCAACCGAACTCGTCCATAAGCCTACGATACGCCTTGGCGACCTCGAGGGGGCCGATGTCCTCGCGAACCAGATTTTCCACCAACGCGATCGCCAGCGCCTCGTCGTCGGCCAACACCCGCACCACGGCGGGAACGCGGACCAAGCCGGCGCGCAGCGCCGCGCGGAAGCGCCGTTCCCCTGCGACAATTTCGTAATCGGCCCCAATGGGACGCACCAGGATCGGTTGGAGGATGCCGTTGCTGCGGATCGAGTCCGCGAGTTCCTCGAGCGCCGCTTCGTCGAAGCGGACCCGCGGCTGGTCCGGATTCGCACGAATGCGCGCAACCGGAATCTCGCGCGCCGGCGCCGCGCCGGCGAGATCAGCTCCCGCGCCGCCACCAGCTGGCAGCAGTTCGGCCAGCCCCCTCCCCAGCACGCGCTTGGGTGGGGACGGGGTTTTTTCGCTGGACATGTTCGATCAACTCCCGGGATATGGATTCGTAGGCGCGCGCACCCTTGGAGCGCGGGTCGTAAAGCGATATGGGTTTTCCGAAGCTCGACGCCTCGGGGAGCTTGACATTGCGCGGAACCACCGTGGGGGACACCTGCTCGCCGAAGAAACTGCGAACCTCGTTCGCGACGAGTTGGGCCAGATTGGTGCGATCGTCGCACATAGTCAGCAGCACACGCCCGATGGCGAGATCCGGATTCGGTCCGTTGCGCACCAAGCCGATCAGGTCCAGCAGGTGGGCGATACCCTCGAGCGCGAAGTACTCGCACTGCATCGGGATGATCGCTTCGTCGGCGGCCACCAGTGCGTTGATGGTGATCGCTCCCCGCGACGGCGGGGAATCGATCACGACGAAGTCGTACTCGGCATCCACCGCCTCTATGGCGCTTCGCAACCGAAACTCGCCGTCGTCCATCTGCGAGACCAAAAACTCGGCGCCGACGAGGTTGAAGGTGGCGGGAAGCACATCGAGCCCGGGCACCGCGCAGGGAATCCGGGTTTCGGCAATGGTCGCCTCTCCCGTGAGCACCGAGCAGGTGTCGCGCACGAGACCCCGGCGCTCCGCCCCGACGCCGCTCGTCGCATTGCCTTGGGGATCCGTGTCCACCAAAAGCACGCGGTGGGTCAAGGCCAGATAGGCCGCCAGATTGATGGCCGTGGTCGTCTTGCCGACCCCGCCTTTCTGGTTGACCACCGCCCAAGTCCACGCCATCGCGCCCCTCCGCCGGAGGGTATCACGCGGCCGCCGTCCGTTTCACGTGAAACATTCCCCAAAAACGACGGCGCCCGGGGAGCATCCTCCCCGGGCGCCGCTTTGTAGCCAGGTGGGCTTCAGAAACCCGAATCGCCAATGTGGACCCGGTCCGCGAGCGCACGGCGCACCATCATTTCGGCGATCTCGATCCCCGAAACACGATAGGCACCCGCTTCGATCCGCTCCTTGAGGCTGGCGACGATGTCCTCGCGGACATCGGGAGCCGCCGCGACCGCTTCCGCCACTCGTCGACCCTCCCGCATGCGAACATCGTCCTTCATCGGCGCGGTCCCAAAGACCGGCACCGGAGCGACGCGCAAGCGCGCCACCCGCATCATCTCATCGCCTGAAACTCGCATCGTACACACCGCCTTCCCCTGGGACGTGGAATCGCGGCAACCCGGCTGCCATGGATCGCGGTCGCGACCGTTAGGCCCGTGGCTTTGCGACGCGCTCTTTCGAGACGCATTGCCTTTGCACAGGATCATTATCGTATCACCGCGGTTGGAACTGGAGGACCATTTTCGGAAAACCGTTGCCATTGCCGGCTTCCACCTTGCCACCCCACGCGACGCGGTGGTAACTAGGTTCCACCGAATCTCCGCTTCCCACCCCAAGCAATGCTCCACGACAGACGCCTCAGCTTCGAACGCGAACGCGGTGTGACCCGGATCGCGGTTCGCAACGGCCTTTCCCATTACACCGTCGCCTGCACGCCCGCCGAACGCCTCGACACCATTCGAGCCCTCGCCGATGCCCGGGTTCCCATCTTCCTGATCAAGATCGATCCCGACGGATTCTCGTTCCTGACCCGCGGAAACCATGCCGCCGACGCGGACCACATCCTCGGACAGCGACAAGGACGTTGGCACCGCGCCGACGACCTGTCCCTCGTGAGCACGATCGCAGGATCCATGCGCGACCTCTCCGGGGTCATCTCCCGCATCCACGACGCATTGATCGAAGCGAAGGTCGGCGTGCGGCGCACGGGCGACGCCTACGACGCGGTGCACTGCCTGGTGGATGGAACCAATGCCCCCGCGGCCGTCGCCGCGCTCGAGCGCGCCTTCGGACTCGAAACGGGAGGCGCCGCGTGAAAATCCTGGTGCAGAAGTACGGGGGAACGTCCGTGGCCGGAGACGAGGCACGCGGGCAGGTCGCCGACAAGGTGGAACGCGCCCTTCGCGCCGGATGGAGCGTCGTGGTCGTGGTCAGCGCCATCGGACGCGCAGGGGCCCCCTACGCCACCGACACGCTCCTCCAAATGCTCCGCGGAGTCGATCCGTCGGTCGCGCCCGCCGCCCGCGAATCCGACCTGCTGGTCGCCTGCGGTGAAATCATCTCGACCGTCGTGCTCGCGCAGACCCTGCACGCACGCGGCATTCCTTCCATCGCGCTCACCGGGGGACAGGCCGGCATCCTCACCGACTACGAATTCGGCAATGCGCGCATCCTCTCCATCGACCCGGACTACGTCGTTCGCATGCTCGACGCCGGAAAGGTCGTCCTCGTCGCCGGATTCCAAGGAGTCACCGAATTCGGTGCCATCACCACGCTTGGCCGCGGAGGATCCGACACGACCGCCGCAGCCCTCGGAGCCGCGCTCCAACCGCACGGCACCGCCACCGAGGTCGAAATCTACACCGATGTCGATGGCGTGAAGACCGCGGACCCGCGCATCGTCCCCGGAGCCCGTACCCTGCAGCGCGCCGCGTACCACGAGGTGGCCGAAATGGCGCACCAAGGCGCGAAGGTCGTCCACCCGCGCGCCGCGGAAATCGCCGCAGAACACCGAATCCCGTTGTGGGTGAAGAGCACGTTCGACGACAATCCGGGAACCCTCATCACGGCGGACCCCGGAGACGAAGACGGCATGCGGGTGACCGGCGTGACCCACACCGGCCGCCTCGTGCACGTTCGGTTTCCGCTCGACCCCGAACTCGACCCGGACCGCCCGTTCCTCGAACAGGCCGTCTATCGGGTCCTCCAACGCGCCGGCATCGCGATCCACCTCGCCGACACGCACCCCGGGTCGTTCTCTTTCGCGATCGGACGCGAACATCTCGGAGCCCTGCGCGACCATCTCGACGGCCTCGCGGTTCCGGTCGATCTCGGCGTGCGTCGCCAACCGCCCTTCGGCCGAATCCATTTGCTCGGCATCGGAACCGGAGGACGGGGCTTCGCCTCGCAGTCGGAACTCCTCGCCCGCGCCGGCGGCTTCGTGCACATCGTTCCCTGCCAAGCCCGCCTCACCGAGAACACCACCGTGGTATCGGTGATCGCCTCGGGCTTCGAAGGCCTTCCCGGCATCATGGCCCGCATGCTCGTCGCCCTGGACCACGCCGGTGTCCCCGTGCACCAAACCGCCGACTCCACCTATTCCCTCTCGGCACTTGTCCCGGAAACCGATGCCCCCCGCGCCATCCGCGCGCTCCACGAGGAATTCGGGCTGGGCGGGGAACCACGATGAACGCGGACGACCCCGAACCGGACCAAGAACCCGTCATCGAACTTCCCGAACGTCCCCGGTTGCCCGAACCCCCGCGACCCGCCTACCGGCGGCCCGAACCCGACAACCCGCTGCTGCGTGGTCCGCGCGGAATCCGCGTGGATGCCGCCGAGGCCCGGGGAATGGGCGCCGGATGGAACATCGCGACCGCCCTGGTCAGCTCCCTGATCGCCGGAACCCTGCTCGGCATGGCGGCGGATCGGTATTTCATCAAATCCGAGACGCCATGGGGCTTGATCGTGGGCTTCCTGCTCGGAACCGTCTCCGGATTCGCCAACGTTTTCGCCATCGCCCGGCGCCTCGACGAGCCCCCGGCGAACAAGGACCCCCGCACGTGAAAAACCGCGAGGCACGCCTCTGGACCGAGGGCACCCTGCGCTCCGCCGGTTGGCTCGCCACCACCATCGGCTTCCTGCTGTGCGGATGGAATCAGTGGTGGGCGGTCGGACCCTTCGCGGCGGGATTCGCCCTCGCCATCGGCTTGCTCCTCGGTCACGCATGGGCGATTCCCCGGGTCGTCGTCCCGCCCGGCATGCAAAAAAAACGGCCGGCGGCAACGCCGAAGACTGCCATTCTCGCGATCGCTCTGGTAAAGTACCCGATGGTCGCGACCCTTATTTGGTGGATCGTGCGCCATTGGGAACCACGCGCGGTAGCCGCGTTCGCCGGCGGATTCGTCTGCCTCCAGGCCGTCATCGGCCTCAGGGCGATCGGCAAGGCTTGGTCGGAATCCCAGGCGCCGTCCCACCGGATGCGCGCCGCAACAGACGACTAAGGACACGCACTTGCCGCAGGCAGCTTCCAGCAAAATAGGTGAAGAAATTGTTCCGGGGAGCGTAGGCGCTCCGGTAACCGTTGCCCAGGCCACCGAATCCGGTGGAACCGACGCCCACGATTCGCCGGGCGCCGACACCCATGCGTCCGCAGGCGGCCATGCCACGACCGGTCATGCGGGCGGCCATCACGCGGCCCCGCTTGGTGAGCACTACGCCGACTGGTACAGTGGCGTCGGCTTTTTTGTCGGGTTGGCGGTTTTGGTGTTCGCGAAGACCCGGATGGGCAAGTTGTCTGCGCGAAACCCCTCCAAGGGTCAACTCCTGATCGAGCAGGCGGTGGCGTCGATTACCCACTTCAGCCAAGCCATGATCGGCCACGGCGGGGAGCGTTTCGCCCCGTTCATCGGGACTGTCTTCGCGTTTGTCCTTTGCTCCAACCTTTGTGGTGTGCTTCCGATGTACTGGTGGCCGTTCAAGCACGATCCGTCCAATCTGGAGGAAGTCCCGATGGCTGCCTGGTCGTTTACCCCGGCACCGACCGCGAACATTTCCATGACATTCGCACTCGGGTTCATTGTCTTCGTGCTCTTCAATGCCGAGGGAATACGCGCCAACGGCCTGGGCGGACACTTGAAGCATTTCGCGGGCCCCTTGCCGGCGCTCGCCCCCCTCATTTTTCCGATCGAATTGATCGGAGCCTTGGTTCGGCCGGTTTCTCTCGCGATGCGCCTGTTCGGCAATGTCTTCGGCGAGGAAACTGTCATCGCGGTTCTCATCATGATGGCCGCGTCGCTGACCATGGGCATCATTCCGTTCCAAGCGCCGATGCTTGCCTTCGGTGTCTTCGGGTCTGTCGTCCAGGCCGGGGTCTTCGCCATCCTGACCTGTTCGTACATCGCGCTCTCGATTGGTGACCACGGGCACGACGGTGCCGATCACGGGCACGAAGAACACGGGGCGGCGCACGCGCACTGATCCCGCCAACCAATCCACCTTACTCGGCGCAAGCCGCAATCATTCGGAGGAAAACGACATGCAACTCTATTTTGGACTTCTCGGGCTCGGAGTCGCCATCGGACTGCCGATCGCCGTCATCGGCGCTGGAATCGGACAGGGCAGGGCAGCCGCGGGTGCCCTCGAAGGCGTCGCACGCCAGCCTGAAATGGCCGGCAAGATCCAGACCATGATGATCATCGCCCTCGCCTTGATCGAATCCCTCGTCATCTACGCCCTTCTCATGTTCTTCATGCTCCAGGGCAAGTTGCCGGGGATAGAGCAAGCCGAAAAGTTCGTCAAGTAATCATTTCTCAACCCCCGGGCCGCTATCCGCGGACAGCGGCTCGGGGGAACATTCGCCAGTACCCTGCCGCGTGTGTCGCGGTAACCGGCGGTCCGGTCGGAACGCCCGTTCACTATGGAAATCCTACAATCCCTCAACATCGATGTGCGCCTGATCGTCGTCAACATGATCGGGTTCCTCATTCTGGTCTTTGCCGCGAAGAAATTGATCTTCACCCCGATCGGCACGGTTCTCGAGGAGCGCGCGACCGAGATCAACACGGGCTACGACCGACTCGACGCGTCCCAGCGGGAGATGGAAACCCTCAAGGCCGATTACGAAGCGCGCCTTAACGCCGTCGAGGCCGAAGCTCGGGACAAAATCCAGACCGCCATCAAAGAGGCGCAGGCATCGCGTGACCAAATTCTGGCGGACGCCAATGCCAAGAGCCGGGAAATCATCACCCGCGCAGAGGCCGAAGCCAACCGGGAAAAGGAACAGGCGATGATTACCCTCCGACAACAAATTGTCGACATCGCCATGCGCACCACCACCCATGTCGTCGGGGAAAGTCTCGACTCGGCCCGGCACCAGAAGCTCGTCGACGAATTCATCGCACGGGATGCGGCGGAGGCGTAACCAATGGCCGATGACGCGGTGGTGAGGCGCTACGCTGCAGCCTTTTTCAATCAGGAACGTCGTAACGGTACCCTCGACCAAGCGTCCGCCGACCTCCAAAATGTCGCGGCAACTTTGGTCGCGACTCCGGCCCTCGCCCGTATTGCGGCCCATCCCCTGATCGGCGAAGCAAAGAAAAAGGATGCGTTCCAAACCGCGTTCAAGGACTCGGTTCGACCCGCAACCCTGGCTTTCCTGAACCTGCTGACCGACCACCGGCGGATTCCGTTGGTGGCCGATATCAAGGCCGAATTCGACCAGATGCTGCGTCGCGAACGCAATGTCGCCGCGGCAACCGCCATTTCCGCAGTTCCGCTCAACGATACACAACGCACCGAGCTGGAACGCGCTCTCGAGAAACGAACCGGCAAGGATATCGAACTCACCACCGAGGTTGACCCCAGCCTGATGGGTGGAGTTCTCGTCCGAATTGGCGACACCGTCATCGACGGAACCGTCAAGGGCAAAATCGAACGGCTTCGCGAACAATTGATCGCGGCCAATCTTTAACAAACCAAAAACCCCAGTCACTACCGACCACCAAGGAAATCAAGAACGTGGCAGTCAGACCAGAAGAAGTGACCAGCATCCTCGAAAAGGAACTGGAAAATTATCAAGGCGGCGTCGAGGAAGTCGGCGTCGGTACCGTCCTCCAGGTCGGTGATGGCGTCGCCCGCATCTACGGACTGCGCGATGTCGCCGTTTCCGAACTCCTCGAGTTCCCCGGCGGAGTCATGGGGGTCGCCCTCAACCTCGAAGAGAGCAATGTCGGCGCCATCATCCTCGGCGACGACCGTGGCATTCGCGAAGGCGATCTGGTCAAGCGCACCGGACGCATCGTCGAAGTGCCCGTCGGCGAAGGACTGATCGGTCGCGTCGTCGATGCCCTCGGAAACGCCATCGACGACGGTGGACCGATCGTGGCCGCCGAATCCCGCCTCCTTGAAATCAAGGCCCCCGGCGTCGTCGACCGACAACCCGTCAAGGAACCGATGTACACCGGCATCAAGTCGATCGACGCGATGCTCGCCATCGGACGCGGACAACGCGAGCTGATCATCGGCGACCGCCAGACCGGCAAGACCGCCATCGCCCTCGATACGATCATCAACCAAAAGGGCAAGGACGTCTACTGCTTCTACGTCGCCATCGGACAGAAGGGCTCCACCGTTCGACAAGTCGTGGAAACCCTCCGCGCCAACGGCGCCATGGAATACACGACGGTGATCGCCGCACCGGCCTCCGCCCCGGCGTCCCTCCAATACCTCGCTCCGTACGCGGGATGCGCCATGGCCGAATACTTCCGCGACAGCGGACGCCACGCGCTCATCATCTACGATGACCTCTCCAAGCAGGCCGTCGCCTACCGCCAAGTCTCGCTGCTCCTGCGCCGTCCGCCGGGACGCGAAGCCTACCCGGGCGACGTTTTCTACCTCCACTCGCGCCTCCTGGAGCGCGCGGCGAAGCTCTCCGATGAAAAGGGTGGCGGATCCCTCACCGCGCTGCCCGTGATCGAAACCCAAGCGGGCGACGTTTCGGCCTACATCCCGACCAACGTCATCTCGATCACCGACGGACAGATCTTCCTCGAGTCGGACCTCTTCAACGCGGGTATTCGGCCCGCCATCAACGTCGGTATCTCCGTGTCCCGCGTCGGGGGCAACGCACAGATCAAGGCGATGAAGAAGGTCGCCGGACGCATCAAACTCGAGCTCGCCCAGTACCGCGAGGTTCAGGCGTTCGCCCAGTTCGCGTCCGACCTCGACAAGTCG
>JBJTRZ010000380.1:0-1323 GCA_046076415.1 Armatimonadota bacterium | reverse complement strand
GCCGGTGCGGCCGGCGGGGCCGGGGCGTGGGCGGTCGTTTCGAAGATGGGCTCGGGCGCGGGGCTGGGTTCGGCGACCGTGGGTGCGGCTTCGGCGACGGGTTCGGGCTCGGGCGTGGGTGCCGGTTCGGTCTCGGCGGGTGCCGGCTGCGGCACCCGAGCGGTGGATTCGCGGACATACTCGGCTTCGCTGACGATGCGGATGAGCGGTCGACGTGGCGGGGGGGCGGGGTTGCCGGAGCGCGCCGTGGTTTCCGGCATCGCATCGGCGTTCGTTTCGCCGGTTTCGACCGGGTGCGTCAAGTCGATCGGGTTGTCCATGGCATTGGTATCGGCAGATCGACGGCGTGGCGCGAGGGTGGGGGGCCGCCGCGGGGCGCTTTGGTGCGCGATACCATGCGGTCATGGCGACCGGACCCGGGGGCGACCCGGAGTGCATGTCGGCCGGTCCCGAGCCGTTGTTGACGGTGGCGGTGCCGGTCTACAACGAGCGCGCCACGGTTTTGCCCCTCTTGGAGCGGGTGCTGGCGGTGCCGGTTTCGCTCGAGGTGGTGTTGGTCGACGATGGTTCGACGGACGGTACGCGGGAGTTGCTTCGCGAACGGTGCGCGCAGGGCGATCCACGGGTGCGGTTGATCGAGCACCCGGTGAATCAGGGCAAGGGTGCGGCGATCGTGACCGCGATCGGCGCCGCCCGGGGGCGCTTTCTGATCGTCCAGGACGCCGATTTGGAATACGACCCGGGGGACTATCCCGCGCTGCTTGCGCCGTTGCTCTCGGGCGAGGCCGAGGTGGTGTACGGTTCGCGGTTCGCGCGGTGCCGATGGCCGGAGGGGATGCGTTTCCCGAACTGGCTCGCGAACCGGATTTTGACGATCGCCACGAACGTCCTTTTCCCGGGAGCGCGCATCACGGACGAGGCGACGTGCTACAAGGTCTTCCGGCGCGACGTGCTGGGGCGTTTCGCGCTGCGTGCGCGCCGCTTCGACTTTTGCCCCGAGGTGACGGCCAAGGTGCTGCGGCGGGGCATCCGCATCCACGAGGTTCCGATCTCCTACGTGGCGCGCACGGGTGCGCAGGGCAAGAAGATCCGCTGGACGGATGCCCTCGACGCGTTCCGGGCCTTGGTGCGCTACCGCCTCCGCGACTGAGGATTTGTTGCCGTTTTCGGTTGTGACCAGGTGGGGGGTGGGGTATACCGGAGCGTGCGCCGCATCGGCCGCACGCCGCGCCGCGGGTCGGCGTTTGTCCGCCGCGGCGCCGGGGTCCGTCCTTCCCGGGGAGAAAGGCCGGGTCCCGGGGCCCCCGTATCGAGGATTCGTCG
>JBJTRZ010000379.1:0-2168 GCA_046076415.1 Armatimonadota bacterium | reverse complement strand
GGCACTCCCGGCCCCACGATCGCCGCCGCCGCCGAGCGCGCCTCCTCGACCGCCGCGAACATGTCGCGCATCCGTGCGTCGGGCGATCCGCCAACCACGAACGTTCGCGTGATATCCGAGCAATAGCCGTCCACCACGCATCCGAAATCCACCAGCAAGAATTCGGCGGACCCCGACGAGCCGATTACTCGGTCGGATGCACGGGCGTGCACGATCGCCGAGTTCGGCCCGGAGGCCACGATCGTGTCGAAGGCGAGGCGGAGCGCTCCATGGGTCCGCAGGAAGCATTCGAGCTCCCACGCCACCGTCCGCTCGGAGACTCCGGGACGCAGCCGCTCGACCAGGAACCGGCAGCCTTCGTCCGCGAGGCGGCAAGCGGCCCGGATCGCGTGGATTTCCACGGGCTCCTTGATCGCCTTGACCGCGCCGACCATGCCGGGAAGTGCGATCGGAGCGGCCCCCGAGGGCATCAGGCAGAGCAGATGGTCGAAGTCGGCGACGCTCAACGACTCGGGGGCGAAACCGATCGGCGCCGGTGCCGACGGTTTGGTGGGTCCCGAGAGCAGTTGGTCGAGCAAAGGAGTGCCGGAGGGCGCGATCAAAACGTTGGCGGAATCGACCTCCCTGCGCGACTGGAGCGCGTACCGCGGGTCGGTGACGAACCATGCGGAGTCGGGGTCGATGGCGAGCAGTGCGTTGCTGCCCGAAAATCCCGTGAGGTAGCGCACGTGCTCGACATCGACGATCAGGTACCTGAGGTCGTCGCGCCCCGAAGCGTTCCGCACCGCTTCACGAACCCGGGAAATGCGCCCAGGATGGTCGTGTCGCATTTCCAAGCGGTGTCAGCTTCTGCTTTGGGCGACGACCGATCGGGCGGCCTCGAGCGCGAGCAGATAGGACATCGGTCCGAAGCCGGCGATCTGGCCGACCACCACCGGGGAGAGGAACGACCTGTGCCGAAAGGTTTCCCGGGCGTGGACATTGGACAGGTGCACCTCGATTGCCGGCAGTTTGACCGCCTTGAGCGCGTCCGCGATGGCCACCGAGGTATGCGTGAATCCCCCGGCGTTGATTACGATCGCGTCGGCCCATCGGATGGATTCGTGGATATGGTCGATCAAAACTCCTTCGTGGTTGCTTTGTTCGATGCGCACGTCGATGTTGGTGGAGCGCGCGTGTTCCTGAATCCGCCGGTTCAATTCGTCGAAGGTGACGGCACCGTAGACTTCCGGTTCCCGCACTCCGAGGAGATTGAGGTTCGGACCATGCAGCACGAGCATCTTCATCGGGCCTGCGGGGGTCAATTGCATGGTTCAGTCCCTTCCAAGGCGCGCCGGCGGCGCGGGCGCGGGTCGGTCGCACGGACGAAGGTCCGGTACTCCCGCAACAATCTCCCAGGTCCGGCCACGAGGACAGGCGCACCGTAGGCGATCATTGTCCACCGTCAAATTCCAATCATGGCGGTCCGGGCAATCCGGGCATCGCAGCACCTCGACGAACTCGGGATCGAGGGCATCGTCGCCGGACTGCATCGGCGCATTATATCCCGATGCCGTCCGCAGGAATCATCCGCGCAACCGACGAAGTGTCGCGGCGTATGGACGTCCTCAGGGTGGGAATCGTGGGCGCGGGGGGGATGGGATCCACCCATGCCCGCTCGTTCGCCCGTCTCGAAGGGGTGGCGGTCACCGCGGTGGCGGACACCGAATCCGGCAAGGCGGAAGCCTTGGCGCACAAGTACGGTGCGAATGCGTTTGCGTCGCACGATGCACTGCTTGGATCGGGTGTCGACATCGTCGTCGTGGCCGTTCCGACCGACCTCCATCGCGCCATCGCCGAAGCTGCGTTCTCGGCCCGTTGCCACGTGCTCGTGGAGAAGCCGCTCGCGCTGGATCCGGTGGATGCGGATGCGATCGTGGCGGCCGCCGATCGGGCGGGAAGGACGCTCGGAGTCGGTCAGTGCGTTCGCTTCTTTCCGGAATATGCCCGCGCCAAGAAGGCCGTCGACTCCGGTGAAATTGGCGCGCCCGCGGCCGTCCGTTGCCGACGCGGGGGCGGTTTCCCGACATGGAGTCCGTGGTTCGCCGAAGTGGAGCGCTCCGGAGGGGTGCTTTTCGATCTCGGGGTCCACGAGTTTGATTGGCTGCTTTGGTGTTTCGGTCCCGTGG
>JBJTRZ010000378.1:0-2837 GCA_046076415.1 Armatimonadota bacterium | reverse complement strand
CGCAGGTCGACGGCACGCCGTTCGGCGGAGCGCCGTATTACTCGATGCAGGATGCCGCCGCGATCGTCAACCGCGGGGCGCCGTCGTCGGCGTTGCCGACCGCCACCGTGGCGGGGCGTATCCGGCGCATCTACTCCAAATCGCTCTTCCCGAACTACATCCGCGACATCAATGTCTTCGCATGCCCCAACAACACCGTGCGCAAGGCCAATGGCGTGGAGGATGTGGTGCTCGCCGAGCGCTACCCCACCTACGATCCCACCAACGGCACGATGGCGCGCAACATACCCACCTACAAGGTGGAGCTGCCGTTCTACAAGTTCGATGCCTTCGACGCGAGCCCGCGGATCACGGGGCTCGATGGTGCGATCGACGCCAACACGTTCGTCGTGCGGTACTCCAGGGCGTGGTACCCGATCACCACGACCGGAGCGCCCGCCGCGGATAGCGATCCGCAGGGGCCCAACGACGACGTGCGGCTTGCCAAGTACCGCCGCCAGTTGCTGTGGCGCCAGCCCCCGTCCGAAACCTTGATCACCGCCACCACGCACCATGCTCCCAAGGGCAAGGTCGTCGTGCTTTGGCTCAACGGCACCGCGAAGGTGCTCGACGTGCGCAAGTTCGCGGGCAATGTCGACGGCGCCGGCGACTACCGGTTCTACGAGACGGGTCCGAACGACTGAGCGCGAAGCCTCGGCCTTCCCGCCGACTCCGGAACAACCCGGCCCCGGCGGACGTCACAGGAATGTCGCGGTCGGGGTGGTCGCGACGGAGCACTTCGGCAACCGCGATGCGGACCGATCGGGCGGCCATCATGCCGCCCCGCGCGGTGGGAAATCGATGATGGGCAACGTAATGCGAAATCCGGTACGCCCGCGACAGGCGGCCTCCCTCGTCGAGGTGATGGTCGTCCTCGTGGTCCTCGTGGTCGGCGTCTTCGCCGTCATCCAAGTCTTCCCCGCGGGCTTCACCTTCCTGCGAACGGGGGGCAACCGCACGGTCGCCACCCGCTTCGCCCAGGCGATGATGGAGCAGGTTCGATCCGATTCGGCCAATCTGCCCGAGTCCATTTCCTATTCGTTCCTGGGTTCCACCGGCCTCGTTACCGTGGTCGACGAGGACCCGGACAACCTGGATCGGCGCGCCGATGGAAATCCGTATTTTTCGGATGTCAACAAAGCGCGCTACGTGCGGGGGGAAGCGGTGCGCATCGGTATGCCGTCGCCCGGCAATTTCGGCAGCGGATTCCCCTACATGGTGAAGTTCGGGCCGATCTATCTGGATCCGGTGTATGGCGATCCCGCGACCGCGCCCGCCGGAGCGTCCGCACTCCTGTCCGTGGTCGGCGCGCCCTTGCTCACCATCGATTCCAATGTCGATTCGGCCGACGGCACGCGGGACCCCAACGATCTGCGCGGTGCGCTGCGGTCCCCGCGCCACTACGTGATGGACCCCGGCACCAACGGCGGGGGCGCGTACCTGCTCGTCCTCCCCACGGGGCGCGATCGCGTTTTCAAGGTCCGATACCTGGTGGTGGGTGCCGATGGAGCCGGAGGTGCCGCCACGGAGGCGCGCTCCGAGGAGGAGGAGGTTCAGGTCGCCGCCGACGCGTTCGCGTGGGTGCGGTTGACCAAGGTGGCCTCGGGAGAGTCGGTGGCGACGGGTTCCGAAGTGGTCACCCGGGCGTTCCGACGTTTGGCCGCCGCGGACAATTGGTCCGCCAGCGATCCCTACGAGTACAAGCTTGCTTCCGCGAACATCGCGGGGGCGCCGGGGCAGACCAGCTACGCCAACCTCGGGCAACTCGCATTCAATCCGTCCGGGTCGGGCTACATTGAGGAATCCACCACCGGCAACGCGGCGTTCACCGCCTACATCGACTACACCGTGCTCGACTGGCATATCCTCCGCGACGACCGCGAGGTGCCGTCCGCTTTCGCCGATTCCGCGGGAGCGGTCGCGATTCGCCTGACATTGGTGAAGCTCAAGCGCAACGGCGACGCGAACGCGGACAATACGCTCTACGACGGGCTCTTCCCGTCCTCCGACACCGATCCCGCGTCGAATTACGATCTTCGGGTTGTGCGCCTCGACACCGGGGCCGTCCTCGTCCAAGGCAATTACGACGAACGTGCCGGCACCGACCAAGGCGCCGACTACTGGACACGCGACGGTCGTGAAGGCACGTGGGACTCCGGCACCGTTTACATCAACACCAATCGGGTGCCGCCCGGCACCCCGGTGCGCGTGCTCTACAAGGCCGACGGTGACTGGGCGGTGGCCCTGCAAAAGGCGGCCACGAACTACCGTGCCTGGCAAGCGTCGCAATCGGGTCGTCCTCCGGCGGACTCCAGCGACGGAGACCTGAGTTTTGGAGATCCTGCGCGTTTCGGCATCGAGGGCACCAAGCTGTACTTCCCGCTCTGCGAACTCAACAAGTCCGTGGTGGTTCGCATCGAGGCGGTCGATGGGTCCGGCGAGCGGGTGCGCAAGGCACCGGTGCAAGTCACCATCGATACCGCCGACGACGAACATGCGTTCGTGGATATGGCCCGCTACCTGCCGTCCGGTACCAGCCGCTGGCGCGTCGTAGGGGGAGTGGCCACCGGCGTGTCGCTCAAGGTCCGTGTCATCTGGAAGGACCGCGCCGTCGACAACGCCCCGTGGCAAATCCAGGACCTCGACTCGTATGTCACCGCGGGAGGCAAATCGTGAACAGGATCACCCCCGACGGCGCCCGATCCCCGATGCGACGCATGATTCGCGCGACCCGCGGCTTCACGCTCACCGAGCTCCTCGTGGTGATCGCCATCACGTCGATCCTGCTCGGGCTCCGC
>JBJTRZ010000377.1:0-4091 GCA_046076415.1 Armatimonadota bacterium | reverse complement strand
CATCCATTTGTCGGGTTGTCGTTCCGCCCAAACGACCCCATCGAAGCGTACGCCGTCGGCGGATTGTACGGTGAGCGCGCTGCCGCCGCGCGTGCCGCGATTTCCGAGCACCACCCACGTTTCCAACGTTTTCGCCCGGAGCGTCGCCGGGATCGCTCCCGTGCGCAGTGCCGCGCCCCGGCCGGGCAGGATGAGTCGACCGGATTCGATGCGGGCGCCGCCGAGCAAGTCTCCGGTGGTCCTCCCGGTCCGGTCGGATGCGCCGTTCTCGAAGTCGAAGGTCACCGCGGGGATGGGCGCGGTGCTCGCCGTCGTTTCCGGCTGGAACCTGCGTCGAACGGGTTCCTCGATCGCTGCCACCGCGGCGTTCCACGCCCGAACGTTCTCCTCGAGTTTCGCGCGTTCGCCCTGCCGCACCGCCCGTTCCGTGTCGGTCTCGACCGACCGGTTGCCCGCCTGCACCCCGGCCAGCGCGGCTTTGATCCGGTAGTAGTCGGTCATCGGGACCGGGTCGAACTTGTGGTCGTGGCAGCGGGCGCAGTTGACGGTGAGGCCGAGGGCGGTCTGGCCGACGAGCCCGATCATGTCCTCCATTTCCTCTTCGCGTGCCCGGAGCCGCACGAGCAGGCCGGGTGCGCCCTTGCCCGCTTCGTCGGATGGACCGCACACGAGGAATCCGGTGGCGATCGTTCCGGCGCTCCCCGCGCCGGGGAGGGCATCGCCGGCGATCTGTTCGGCCAGGAAACGGTCGTAGGGTTTGTCGTTGTTGATCGCGTCGACCACCCAGTCGCGGTAGCGCCACGCGTGGTCGCGGACCCGGTCGTACTCGTAGCCGTGGCTTTCGCCGAACCGCGCGACATCGAGCCAGTGCCTTCCCCAACGTTCCCCGTACTGCCGGCTGGCGAGCAGGCGGTCCACCACGCGTTCCCAGGCTCCCGGACGAACATCGCGTTCAAATGCGGCGATTTCGGCGGGCGTGGGTGGCAGTCCGATCAGATCGTAGGAAACCCGTCGGATCAGCGTGCGTCGGTCGGCGTCGGGGGTGGGCGCGAGGCCGGCGGCTTCGAGGCGGGCGAGGACGAACCGATCGATCGGATTGGCGGGCCAGCCCGAGCGGCGCACGGCGGGAGGCGCGGGACGACCCACCGGTTGCAGCGACCAAAAATCGGACCCGGCTCGAACGGGCGTGGGCTGGACGGGCGCGGTCGGCCAGGGTGCTCCCGACACGACCCAGGTCTCCAGTGCGGCGACATCGGCCGCGGGCAAGGGGTCGCCGGGAGGCATTTTCCCCGCACGGGTCTCGGCGAGCAGTTTCGACGCGCTGGGCGATTCCGGGGTGAGCGCCCGGGATTTCAGGGCGGTGGCGCGGGTCCGCAGATCGACTCCGCCGGCGGGAGCGGCGCCCGAATGGCACGCTTGGCATCGAGCGAGCACCGCGGCGACGCGCGCGGAAGGTTTGGGCGGGGTGGTGGTGGCGACGCTGGGCGCGATGGCGCAAGCCGCGGCGGCAAGGCCGGGAAGGGCGAATCGATGCAGGCGATGTGCGGCCATCGTGGGTGCGGAGGAGGGCGTCGTTGCCCCGTAGCGGGATCGTACCATGCCCACCGGGGGCGCCGCGCCGTGCGGGCCGTGCGGCAGGTACACTGGATGTGGAGGTGGCGACGATGCTTCAGGATCGGTGGGTACGTGCCGTGGCGGCGTTGGTGCTGGCGGGTGCGACCGCCCTGTTGGTCTACGAGGCGGGTCGAAACGCCGGCCTTCGCGAAGCGGATGCGCGGGCGGTTCGAAGCGCGCGCTGAAGTCCGCCGGGGCGCCCCGCGATCAGACGAGTTCGCCGACGAAGCCCCAGAGGTGTCCGTGCACGGCGCGGACCGGAACCGTGCGTCCGGCGAGCGCGCGTCCCGCGGCGAAATGCACCGTCTTGCCACCCCGCGTCATGCCCTGCCATTTGTCGGGATCCTTGGGGCTGATGCCTTCCACGAGCACGTCGAAGACACGGCCTTCGGCCGCATGCGCTTCGTTGATTTCCACCGCGATGCGGTTCTGCAGGGCGATGAGCGCTTCGAGGCGCAGGATCTTTTCCGCCTGCGGCAATTGATCGGGTAGTTTGGCGGCCGGGGTGGGGTCGCGCGGGGAGTAGGCGAACATGAACGCCTGATCGAACCGAATCTCCTCAACGAACGCGAGGGTGTTGCGGAACTGTTCTTCGGTTTCTCCGGGGAACCCGAGCATCAGGTCGGTGGTGATCACGATGCCGGGCATGGCGGCGCGTAGTTTGCGGACGATGGTGCGGTATTGGTCGAGGGTGTAGCCGCGGCGCATGCGCGCGAGCAACGTGTCGTCGCCCACCTGCACCGGCAGATGCACCTGTTCGCACACCGCGGGCAATGTCGCCATCGCCTCGATCACATCGTCGGTGAAGTCCTTCGGGTACGGGGACGTGAACCGAATCCGTTCGATTCCCTCCACCGCGTCGACCCGGCGCAGCAATTCCGCGAACGAACAGGTGGCCTCGAGTCCTTTGAGCCCGTACGAGTTGACGGTTTGGCCAAGGAGCGTGACTTCCTTGGTGCCGTGCGCCGCGAGATGCTCGACCTCGGCGACAATGTCGTGGGCCGGGCGGGATCGTTCCTTGCCGCGCGTGTGCGGGACGATGCAGAACGCGCAGAACTTGTCGCATCCGTACATGATGGACACGAACGATTTGAGCTTGCCGGTGGTGACGCGTTTGCGCTCCGGCAGGAAGAGCTGGGATTCCTCTTTTTTGCGCGGAAGTTGGAGCTGGATCAGGACGTCGGAAGCCTTGCCCGGGCGCGCCGTTCCCGCGTCGAGCAGGCTGCGCCGCGTGCGCACCAGTTCGGGAATCGCCTCGAGCTGCGCGGTGCCCGCGATCAGGTCGATGTGCGGGGCGCGGCGGGCGATTTCGGCGCCGGCACGTTGGGCCATGCACCCGGTCACCCCGATGACCATGTCGGGTCGTTCGCGTTTGAGTTCGGCGAGTTCCCCGAGCCGGGAGAAGACCTTGTCCTCGGGTTTCTGACGAACCGAGCAGGTGTTGAGGATAACCACGTCGGCGGTTTCCGGGGAATCCGCCTTGACCAGGCCGTCGGCCTCCAGCAGGTTTTCGATCTGCTCCGAGTCGTCGACATTCATTTGGCAGCCCCAGGTGACGACGGCGTATCGCTTGGGGCGCCCTACCGGGGCGTCTTCGCGGGGCGCGGTCGGGGCTTCGGACATGGCGCGCTATTGTACCGTCCCGTGTCCGGGGCCCACCGGCGGTGGCGTGGTTGAAAAAAGAGGTTTGAAACACGTGAAAACCGGCAATCCTACGGGGATACGGGGCGTGCGCGGCCGATCCAAGAGGTCGACCGTCGCGCCGGTTCGGGAAAGGGGTCCGCCATGGGAAGCAGGTTGGTTTGGGCGGTGGCATGCGCCGCGATCGCGTTGCCGGCATCGGCGCAGACGATTTTCTCGTCGGAGCGCGGTTGGTACAACGAGTTTGGTCTCCATCAGACCAACAACGACAATTACATCGTCGGGGCCGCGAACACGCTCGACGGCAATATCTTCCGTAATTTCTTCGTGTTCGATATCCCCACGCTGGCTCCGGGCCAGGATTACACGCTTGCGCTGCTCCAGCTTTACAACCCGGCGGCGCTGGTCGGCGTGCCGGAAACCTTCAGCCTTTGGTCCTACGAGGGAAGCATCGCGTCGCTGGTGGCCGGCACCGGTGGACCGGCGGCGGTGGAGGATCTCGGCGATGGAACGCTGTTTGGTACGGCGACCATCGACGCCGCGGCGGGGAACACGATCAATGTCGAATTGAACGCGGACGGCCTGGCGGCGGTGAACGCGCGACAGGGCCAGCAAATCGCGTTCGGTGGATCGCTCACCAACCGCACCGAAGGCCCCAACGCCTATGCGTTCGGGTTTTCGGGAAACACGCAGCATAATCCGGCGGATGGGGATGTGCGGCTGACCTTGCGCCCGACCGATGGCGGCAACACGGGTGGAAACACGGGTGGGGATGCGGTTCCCGAGCCCGGCGAATGGGCGGCGATGGGCATCCTCGGCGCGGGCCTCGCGGGCCT
>JBJTRZ010000376.1:0-2437 GCA_046076415.1 Armatimonadota bacterium | reverse complement strand
CCCGCGGCCACGACATCGGCGAGCACGGCGGCGGCGAATCGGCCCGGGTGGGCGGTGATGTTGACGAATCCTCCGGCGGCATCCACGGACGCCACCAAGCCCTCGGCGGGAATCGAGCACGCCTCGGCGAGGCGGGCGGCGAAATCGGGGGGCGGGGCACCGGCGGTCTTGGCCACGGCGAACACCGGGAACGCGAGGTCGGCGATTCCTGCCTGGCGCGGTTCGGAGAGCGCGACCGCGTCGGCGGCGACCAGGCCGGTCGCGGAGAGGAGGGAGGCGGCTTCGGCGCGAAGCCGATCGAGGGCGCACGGCATGGTCCGCAGGATACCATCCGGGATTTTCGCCTCCGGTGGGGGCCTTTTCGGCGGATTTTGGTCCCCTCGACGACGGATTCTCCCCGCACAGCGGAACCAAAACGGGTTTGACGCGTCAGAATAGGTGTGAAGATTGCACGGGGCCGATCGGGAACTCGCCGGGCACCCGGGCACGTATTGGAAAACGCATAGGAACACACAATGGCCGAAATCGCGAGCAACGTCTTCGAGCGGCTGATGCGCCGCCATCAAAAACAGGCCTACCACGTCGCCTACCGGCTCACCGGCAACCATGCCGACGCCGAGGATCTCACGCAGGAGGCTTTCGTCCGGGCTTTCCGCTTCTTCGACACCTACCGGCGCGACCTGCCGTTCGAGAAGTGGCTCTACCGGATCATCTCCAACCTTTTCGTCGACGAAATCCGCAAGCGCTCCCGCATTCGCACCCGTTCGCTCGACGAGCCGATGGGGGGCGAATCCGACTCGACCGCCACGCTGGAGATCCCCGATTCGAGCGCGAGCCCGGAGCGGGTGGTGCTCCACGAGGAGCTCGACGACAAAATTCAAAAGGCTTTGGCCGCGCTCCCCGCCGATTTTCGGCAGACCGTGATCCTGGCCGATCTCGACGGATTGTCCTACGAGGAAATCAGCGCGCAAATGCGGTGCTCCATCGGCACCGTGCGCTCCCGGTTGCATCGCGGCCGGAAGTTGTTGCGCGCGCGCCTCGAGGGCTTCGGCATCGGCTGAACCCGGAAACTCCCCATGCAGTGTCGCCGCATCGAAAACCTGTTGTCCGCGTTCCTCGACGGCGAACTCGACCGCGACGAAGCATGGGCGGTCGAGAATCATTTGGCGCGGTGCGCCGCCTGCCGCGAGGAATACCGTTCGTTGCAGGCCACCAAGCATGTGCTCGCCAGCCTCGCGCGGCGTAGCAGCCGTTCGGAACTGGAGCGCTTGCTGGCCACCGATGTCGGCACTTTGGCGCGCGAGGCGGCCCACTATCCGGTGAGCCCGCGCACGGTCGCGGCGGCGTTGCTCTCCATCGTGGGGCTGTGGGCCGCCTCGCGGCAGCTCGCCCGCAGCGACGATCGGCTCGGTCCGCCGCTCCCGGAGCAGGCGTATCGACCCGTCGTCGTGCCACCAGCCTCCCCGCAGGCCTACTCCACCAATCCGTCCACGAGTTGCCTGCTCGTGGTCGGCTCCCCCGCGCCGGACACCGCACCCTTGCGGCCCGGCACGTATCGCTCGGGATCGTCCCGCCCCGGGACGACGCTACCGGCGGCGTATTTCCCGAGCTCCCCGTAGTAGAGGAGACAACCATGAACCCAGAGAAACGCCTTTGGATCGGCGCGCTCCCCGCGCTGATCGCCGGCGGCGCCACCGCCGCCTTCTTCCTTGGCTCCGGACAGCGCGACGTGACCGCGCAGGGAACCGCGAAGGCCCAGTCCGAGGATCGCGCCACGGCCGTCTCGCTCGAATCCGCCTTCACCCGCATCGCCGACACCATCGGACCCGCCACCGTTTCCATCCAAGCCGAAGTGACCGCGCCGAGCCGCCGCGGCGGAATCGATGTGGAGGGCGACCCTCTCGAGGAAATGATTCCCGGACCGCGGCGCGCCCCGCGCACCGGAACGTCCGTGGGATCGGGCGTCATCGTCGATGCGACCGGATCGATCCTGACCAACGACCACGTGGTGGAGGGGGCCAAGGACGGCAAGGTGGTCGTCAAAATGTCCGACGGCACCACCTACCCGGGCACCGTCTCGCGCGATCCGCGTTCCGACCTCGCCGTGGTGAAGATCACCGCCGGCAAGCCGCTCCCGTATGTGCGCTTCGCCGACTCCGACGCCCTCAAGGTGGGCCAATGGGCCGTCGCCATCGGGTCGCCCTTCGGCAAGGAGAACACGATGACCACCGGGATCGTGTCCGCCCTGCACCGCAAGACCGACATTTCCGAGGGCGTGACCGGACGGTACTATCCGTCGCTGATCCAGACCGACGCCGCCATCAACCGGGGCAACTCGGGCGGACCGCTGCTCAACATCCGCGGCGAGCTGATCGGCATCAACGTCGCGATCTTCTCGCCCACCGGCACCAGCGCGGGCATCGGCTTCGCCATCCCC
>JBJTRZ010000375.1:0-5305 GCA_046076415.1 Armatimonadota bacterium | reverse complement strand
TGGTGGCGGCCCTGCTGGGCCAGGACCGAATGCGGGCCGCGTACGAAACCGCGTTGGAGCGCGAATACCGATTCCTAAGCTTCGGCGACGCCATGGCGATCCTCTGAGTCCATGCGCCGCGGGGCGCCATGGAGTACAATTCGCCGAGCGATCGGTCGAGGCAGCCCGGCCGACGCGGGCAAGGGCATGGCCGGACTCGACGAATACCACCGTTACCTCGCGCGTCAGGGCAATGTCCCTCCGCCCGCCCCTACGCCTCGCCCGAAATCCCGGGTACCCGAACCCGGCACGGACAACAACGTCCGCTACGTCGTGCGTGCGGGAATCACCATCGCGATTCCAGCGTCCGAATTGCTCGACGACGATTTCCAGCTCGAGCTGGAGGTGGTCGAGGCGAAACCCAAGCCGGCGCGACCGCCGGCCGCGCGGCGACCATCGAGCCGCATTCCCGCCGAATCCCTCAAACAGGGGGTGGTTCCAGAGGAGCCGCGCATACCGCCGTTGCCTCCGGCCGCGCCGGATTCGGGCGATGAAGCGGTGGCCTTGTGGACGGGATTGCCTCGGCAATTGCAGATCCTTGGCACGATGGCGCGCCTCGAACCTGCCAACGGCACGCGGTCGTTCGAGGAAACCCGGGAACAATTGATCCAGCGCTTGGCGGACCCGACATTGACGCTCGAGGAAACCGCACGACTGCTCGATGTCTGCACCGCGACGGTGCGTCGGTACGCGAACCGCGGTCATCTCAGCCATCACCGCACGCTGGGGCAGCAGCGGCGCTTCCGGCTCTCGGATGTGCTCCAATTCCTCGAGCGCCGGGCGGAGCGCGCGCGAACGCATGGCTGACGCACCCGCGGCGACATTGTGGAACGGCACCACGGGGCTGCTCCTCGCCTCCGTGGTGCCGGCGACCCGAACGTGGGCGCTCGCCATTGGGTGGATCGGACGCCGGCCCGCCCCCGGAGTCGCACTGCGCCTCGAACCGTGCGCGCGCATCCATACGTTCGGTGTGCCGGAGCCCCTCGACACGGTTCATTGCGATGCGGACGGGACAGCGCTGCATGTGGGGACGGTTGCCCCCAATCGCATCGGTCCCCGCGTTCCCGGAACGCGGCTGGTTTGGGAAGCCCGTGCGGCGCAGCTGGTGGGACGGGTCCACGTGGGGGATCGCCTCGAGACACGCACCGACGGTCCGGTGGATTGAAAATGCGCGTCGGTCTTTTCACGGAGAGCTACCCGCCCGTCATCAACGGTGTTTCAACGTCTGTCGCGACCCTCGCCGATCAATTGCGGCAACGTGGACATGTGCCCGTCGTGGTCGCCCCGAACAAGCCGGGACATATCGACGACCATCCGGTGACACGGTTGCCTTCCTGGACGTGGCCGCTGTACCCCGGCTTCCCCTTCGCATGGCCACCGGTCGGCCCCTTCGCCCGGGCGACGGACCGACTCGATCTGGACATCGTCCATAGTCACCACCCCTTCGGCATTGGCCTGCACGCACGCCGGGCCGCGCGCCGCCGCGGCATTCCCCACGTTTCAACGTTCCACACCCTCTACCACGACTACACCCACTATTTTCCATTCGTCACCAAGCGGGTTGCCCGCGATTGGCTGACCGGATGGCTCCACGGCTTCTACGTGGAGTGCGACCGGATCATCGTTCCCTCCGCGCACACCGGGAAGCGCCTGCTCGAGGTGGGACTCGATGCGCAACGGATCGTGGTCGTGCCAACGGGCGTGCCCGGTGCGTCGCCGGTCGAGGCGGCGGAGGTGGCGCGATTTCGCGCGCAATGGCACCTGCCGGAAGACCGGCCCGTGGTGCTCTACGTGGGACGGATCGCTTGGGAGAAGAACCTACGCCTGCTCATCGACGCATTTGGTCGCCTCCCCGGGGACAGCACGCTCGTGATGGTGGGCGGAGGTCCCGACTTCAACGCGATCCAACGATCGGTGGAGGATGCGGGTCTCGGCGAGCGCATCCGATTCACCGGGCCGATACCGCGCTCGTCGCTCGGGCCGGTCTTCCATTCGGCCACCTGTTTCGCCTTCCCCTCGGGTACGGAGACCCAGGGCCTGGTGCTGGCCGAGGCCCAATCCCACGGACTCCCCTGCGTGGCCGTCGACGAAGGGGGCGCCCCCGAATTCGTCCGGAACGACATCGATGCTTTGGTGGTGCCCTCGCGACTGGACCCGTTTGTCGAAGCCATCGCACGCCTTTGCGCCGACTCCGAATTGCGCGAGCGGTTTCGCATCGCCGGCCTGACGTCGCCGCTGCGCATCACCCCCGAGCAGATGGTCGATCGCATCCTCGATGTGTACCGGGGGGCCCTGGGGGCCGAGCCGGAAGGAGCCTGAGCCAATGCCAACCGACCTTGAAATCGCCGCTTCCATTTCAACCCGCCCGATTGCCGAGGTGGCCGAGGAATTCGGCATAAAAGCCGCCCATGTACATCCCTACGGCCGCGACAAGGCCAAACTGTCGCTGGATGCGTTGTCGGAGGCCACCGATCGCCGTGGCAAACTCTTGCTTGTTACGGCGGTAACCCCGACTCCCGCCGGCGAGGGCAAAACCACCACCACCGTGGGAATCGCGCAAGGTTTGCGTCGCTTGGGAGCCCGAGCGGTGCCCGCGCTGCGCGAACCGTCCCGCGGGCCGGTGTTCGGGGTCAAAGGGGGTGCCGCCGGGGGTGGCTGGTCGCAGGTCCTTCCGATGGAGGACATCAATCTGCATTTCACGGGCGATCTCCACGCCATCGGCGCGGCCAACAATCTACTCGCCGCGCTGATCGACAACCATCTGCAATCGGGCAACGCGGCGGGGCTCGACCCGCGACGGATCACCTGGCGACGGTGCCTGGATATGAACGATCGGTCTTTGCGATCGATCGTCACCGGGCTCGGCGGCCCATCGGAGGGGGTTCCTCGTGAAACGGGTTTCGACATCACCGCGGCCAGCGAAATCATGGCGGTCTTGTGCCTCTCCACAAGCCTCGAGGACCTGAAGGAGCGTCTCGAGCGTATGGTTGTCGGGCTTGATCAGGAGCGCCGTCCCGTGCGAGTCGCGGACATCTGAGGGGGAGGCGCGCTTGCGGCGCTGCTCCGCGAGGCTTTGTTGCCGAATCTTGTCCAAACCATCGAGGGAGGGCCCGCGTTGGTGCACGGCGGTCCGTTCGCCAATATCGCGCACGGATGCTCTTCGGTGCTGGCTTCCCGTATGGCGCTGGCCCACGGGGACATCTGCGTGACGGAAGCGGGCTTCGGTGCGGATCTGGGCGCGGAAAAGTTCCTCCACATCAAATGCGCGCAATCCGGCCTCGCCCCCGACGCCGCGGTGCTGGTGGCGACCGTGCGCGCGCTCAAGTGGCACGGGGGCGCAAAGGCCGAGGCGCTTTCCGAACCCAACCCCGAAGCCCTTGCGCAGGGTCTGGCCAACCTGCGTGCCCATGTGGGGAACCTGCGGTTGCTCGGCATTCCCGTCGTGGTGTCGATCAATCGCTTCGTGTCCGACATCGAATCGGAAATCGCGGACGTCGAACGGGCCTGCGCGGAGCTTGGAGTGCCGTGCGCGCGTTTCGATGGGTGGAGTTCCGGTGGTGCGGGCTCGGCTGCGCTGGCGGAGGCCGTGCTTGCCACGCTTGCGCAGGCGCCGTTGGCGCGCACGCCCTTGTTCGCCGTGGACGCGCCGATTGAAACCAAGCTGGAGAAAATCGCGTCGCGCCTTTACGGAGCAACGCGCGTGGATTACGCTCCCGAAGCGCGACGGATGCTCGCTTGGGCCAAGCGCAATGGATACGGCCACCTCGGGGTGTGCATCGCCAAGACCCAGTATTCGTTCACGGACGATCCCTCCCGCCGGGGGCTGCCCACGGGCCACGTCCTGGGAATCACGGACATTCAGGTGCGTGCGGGCGCGGGTTTCGTGGTCGCGCGGGCGGGATCGATCAACACCATGCCTGGACTGCCCGCGCTTCCCGCGGCGTTGGCGATCGATTGCGACGCGGACGGAAGGATCACCGGCCTCTTCTAGGAGGATGCGCGAGGCAGTCCCCGGGGCACGACTCAAGCGGTGGCGATGATCACTCTATTTCGGCCGGAGCGTTTAGCTCGGTAGAGGGCTTCGTCGGCCGCGGACACCAAGGCGGAGGGTTCGGCTCCAACGCGCGCGGCCAGTCCGATGCTGACCGTGAGTCGAAGGGGTCCCCCGGGTTCCCCGAACGAGGTCTCCTCCACGCGCCGACGAATCCGTTCGGCGCATTCCCGTGCGGCTTCTGCGTCGGCCCGGGGAAGCACGACCGCGAACTCCTCCCCACCGTAGCGGCCAAGCTGATCGCCATCGCGAAGTCCCGCCGCCAGAAGGGCGGCCACCTGACGCAAAACGGTATCGCCCATCGGATGCCCGTAGTTGTCGTTGATGGCCTTGAAATGGTCGATATCAACCATCAGCAGGGCCATCGGACGGTTCTCCCGTCGCGAGTCCGTGGCGGCCAATGCGATGACGCGATCCAAGCGACCCCGTGCCAATGCTCCGGTGAGGTCGTCGTGATCCGTCCGTCGACGCCATTCCCTGGCCCGCTGTTCCGCGCGCCGCAGGCTGCTGCCTACCCATGCCGCAAGCAAAACGCCGATTGCGGCAACATAGGGCGCCTTGTTGGCGGACACGCGTCCTTCGAACGCCGGAGTGGAGTACAGGCGCAGTTCGTACCGATGCCCCACCATCGTCGTACGCCGCACCGCGTCCGCCGCGCGTACTTTGCCGACGGGTGGGTCCCATCGATGCGTGGAAGAACGGTAGGTCCCCATGCGCAGTGGTTCGGTTCCGGAAATATCGACCACCTCGACATCCATCGTCAAGGAAACTTCACGTCCAGCCGCATCGAAGATGCGCGGAACCTTGACGACACCGTCCACCAATCCTTCCACCCGGCCACTCTTGCCACGAATGGGTACGTAAATCAAGTGCGACCAGACTCCGACCGGATCTTGAACGAGCGCGATCCCACGGGTCACGCGCACCGAGTCGGTTTCGACGGCCTCCTCGAGCGCGGCTCGCCGATGGGTTTCGGATCCGATATCGACGCCCAATGCGCGTTCGTTGCCACGGAACGGTTCGATCCACGCCACCGGATACGATGGACCGCTCGCATGCGACGCTCCGAGCGGACCGCCTCCGGCGATTTCGCGAATACGCAAACCCTTGCCGAGGATGGTCGGGTACCGCGCCTCGAAGGCTTTTCGGTCAGCCGGCTCCACCCGGGGCAGCCATGCAAGGCCTTGGAATTGGCGGTGACGCGCCAGCCAGGAG
>JBJTRZ010000374.1:0-4409 GCA_046076415.1 Armatimonadota bacterium | reverse complement strand
GCGTTGTCGTCGGCGCCGTGGTGGATCGCGGGACGTTTATCTTCGGCGAGCGAGTGGCTGCCCCCCATGCCCAGATGGTCCATGTGCGCGCCGATCACCACCACCTCGTCGCGCAGCACCGAATCCGTCCCCTCGAGCATCCCGACCACATTGGCGGTCACCTTGGTCGTGCGACGCACCTCGGCGCGCACCGAGCACCGGATGCCGGTGGCGAACGAACCGGCACCGGACCGGGTCGTTCCCCGCATCCAGCCGTCCACGAGGCCGGAGCGGACCATCAGGATCGGGATCCCGGCATCGACGCTCGCAAGGTCGCCTTGGACCGCAAGCGATGCCGCCTCGTCGCGCTCCGTGGCCACCAGAACCGCCGCCGCGCCTTTGGAACGCGCCACCGCCGCGCGCCCCGGAATCGAGACCGCGGCATCCCCGGTGGCGGCCGGCAACAACACCACCTTGCCCCGAACATCCACCCCCGCGTAATCGGCGTCCTGACCCGCACCCCCCACGCGCACGATCTCGGCGTCCGCGCCGCCCGAAGACGACAAGGGGTGGACCGCGAAATCCCGGGCCAACGTTCCTGTCCAGACGGCGCCGCCGGCACGGACCTCGATGCGGGTTCCCCGCGCGGCGACCACGCCGGTGGGGAATGCGAACGGTTGGTACCAGCCGGTCCCGTTGGGCACCGCCTTGGCGTCGAACTGCCGGGCACTGCCGAGGGGGCGCAGCCCTGCCTTGGCGAAGACCGCCGCCGCGTACCGCGCCGCCGCGGCGTTGCCGGGCTCCCCCGAACCGCGTCCCCGCATCGCATCCCCGGCCAGGGTTTCCACATGCCGGGCAACCGTGGCGGGGGCGACATCCCATGCCGACGCGGGGAGGGCCGAGGCCGCCAGCAGACCAACGAGCATCCAGTTTCGAACGTTCACAGCCTTCGGTTGTACCCGATCGACCCACCCTCCGCGAACCGTTCCCAACATCGAAATCGAGGTCACAGGTGCTTCTCCAGGAACGACCATGCGGACCGGTCGTCGAAGTCGTGACCGCCGTCGAAGAGCACGAACTCGAACCGATCGGCGAGCCCCAGTCGGCGGTAGTGCTCCGCGACCTTGGGCGCCAGCGCGATCCCTCCGTCCCGGTGGCTTGGCGCATCCCCCTTGCCCGCTTGAATGGACAGCGCACGGGGACAGATCAACGCCGCCAACCGGTCGTCGGTGAGCGCCTCCATCCGGCCCAGGAACTTGAAGTCCGAAGGCAGCCCCAACTCGTCGCGGCCGTAGCGCCACTCCTGCACTCCGAAATAGCAACTCGATACGACCGCCTTGATGCGCGGCTCGAACGCGGGCGCCATCAGGGCGTAGTAACCGCCGTAGGACAGGCCCACCATGCCGATCCGCGCCGCGTCGATGGACGGATGTTTGGCCAGGCCGTCGATCGCCCGCGTGATCTTCGCCATCTCCACCGCGGTTAGGCTGGTGCCTTGGGCGCGCAGCCGTTCGTCGACCCGGTTGCGGATATCGGGCGGATACCCGGGCGCCGAAAAGAGATGCCGCGGAGCGTACACCGCCCAACCACGGCGCGCCCCTCCGCGCACCATCTCGTGGTAATTGCCCCCGCCATTGAAGAGCGCGATCTCCGGCGATCCCCCTCCGCCATGCATCGAGATGACGAGCGGAACCTTGCCCTTCGCACCTTTTGGCAAGATGAGGATGCCCTCCGAGCGCACGCCGGGCAAAACGGGAATCGAAACGCGATGATAGCTTCCCAGCGCATCGCCGCCGATCTCCTCCAACCGTACGTCGGGTGCCGGAACATCGCCGGGCGGCGGCCAACCAATGGCCTCGGCGAACGCGGCGCGCAGCGGGCGGGTGGACCGTTCGTAGGCCTTCGTCGACCCGTAATCCGGCCGGAACACCTTTGCGGCACGCACTTCCGACGTGTCCTTCAAATGCACCACGTAGCGCTCGAGTTCCGCGGCTTGCGCGGACCGGAAACCGTCCGATACGGAAGCGGGAAGATTGAACAGCGGTTCCTGCGGCATTTCAGGCCAGGATTCCCTTCACGAGATTGCCGTGCACATCCGTCAGGCGGAAGTCGCGGCCGGCGTAGCGCCAGGTCAGGCGCTTGTGGTCGAAACCGAGCAAATGGAGGATCGTGGCGTGCAGGTCGTGGACATCCACGATGTCGCGCTCGGCGCGGAATCCGAACTCGTCGGTGGCGCCGTGCACATGGCCGCCTTTCACCCCGCCTCCCGCCATCCACATCGAAAAACCATAGCTGTTGTGATCGCGGCCGTAGGATTTGCCGGTGACCTCGACCACGGGCGTGCGCCCGAACTCCCCACCCCAGATCACCAACGTGTCGTCGAGCAGGCCGCTCTGCTTGAGCTCGCGCAGCAACGCGGCGATGGGGCGGTCGATGGTGGACGCGAGTCGGCGGTGCTCCTCGATGTCGTCGTGGTTGTCCCACGGCTGCCCCGCCCCCTGCCAAACCTGCACGAACCGCACATCGCGCTCGAGCAACCGGCGCGCGATCAGCAACGTGCGCCCCATCGTGCCGTCGCCATAGGCCGCGCGCACCGATTCGGGCTCCTTGGAAATGTCGAACGCATCCGAAGCCTCGGCCTGCATCCGGTAGGCCAGTTCGTAGGCCGCGATGCGCGCCTCCAGACGCGGATCGCCGGGATGCGCCTCCCCGTGAACGCGGTTGAGCGCGCCGAGTAGGTCGAGTTGCCGCCGCTGCGCCCCGGCCGAAACGTGCGGGCTGCGAATGTTCTCCACCAGCTTCTCGACCTCGCGGTGCTGTGTGTCCACGAACGTTCCTTGGTAGGCGCCGGGAAGGAATGCGGATCGCCAATTCTCCGCGTCCTTGATCGGAAATCCGCCGGGGCAGAGGACCACGAACGACGGGAGGTTGCGGTTCGCCGACCCGAGGCCGTAGGTGATCCAGCTCCCCATGCTCGGCCGCGTTTGCACCGCGTCGCCGCAGTTCATAAGCATCAGCGACGGTTCGTGGTTGGGGATCTCCGCGCGCATCGAGTTGATCACGCAGATATCGTCGATGCACCCGCCCACCTCGTGGAAAATCTCCGACACCGGAATGCCCGATTTTCCGCGCCGTTCGAAACGGAACGGCGACGGAAACGCGCCGGCGGTCTTGCGCTCGGTCTGGAGGTTGCCGCCGGGAATGGGCTGGCCCGCGTATTTGGCAAGCGCAGGCTTGTAATCGAACGTGTCGACCTGGCTCGGGCCGCCGTTCATGAACAAATGCAGCACGCGCTTCGCCTTCGGGGCGAAGTGCGGTCCCGGAGGACGATCCCCCTGCGCCGCGTCCGACTCGCCCGCCAGCAACGCGCCGAGTCCCACCATGCCCATGCCCAATCCGGTGCGGCGGAGCAACGTTCGTCGATCGAAGGGAGGATCAGTCCACATGCAGGAATCCGTTCGAGAGGAGCAGGGTCTGCGCGAGCCGCTCCACCGGCCCGAGCACGTCGGCGCCGTCGCGCGTGCGCGCCGCCTCCGACGTCAGGAAGTCGACCGCGAGCGCACGTTCCGCCGCACCCGGAGCCCGCTGGAACAACGCGTCGTACAGACGGTCCACCACGCCGGTCGGCGCGGCTCCGCCCGCGTTGGCCATCTTCGCGAGCGCCACGGCTCGGCGCGCCATGAACGGCCCGTTGAGCATCCACAATGCCTGCTGCGGGACCGTCGTTTCCAGGCGGCGCGGAGTGTGTTGATCGGGATTCGCGAAATCGAACAGTCGATACGGCGCGTCGACCTTCTGCCGATCGAGATAGCCGTACAGGCTCCGACGTTTGGAATCCTTGTCGTCGAACAACCGGACGGACCGGCCGCCGCGCGTACGGTCCAACTCCCCCGCCACTTCGAGGGCGCAGTCGCGCAGCGATTCCAGATCCATCCGCGCCGGATCCCGCCGGGCCAGCCAGCGATTGTCCGGATCGATGGCACGGCTTTTGGGCGAGCGGGCACCCCCCTGGCGCCAGGTGCGCGACAAAACGATCATGCGGTGCATCGCCTTGGTGGACCAACCGCGACAGACGAACTCGGACGCGAGCCAATCGAGGAGGCGGGGATGGGTCGGCGCCTCGCCCCGCGTACCGAAGTCGGAGGGCGTGCGCACCAGGCCCGCGCCGAAGTGGTGCATCCAGATTCGATTGACGGCCACCCGGGCCGTCAGCGGATTATCCGGGTCCGCGATGCGCCGCGCGAGCGCGAGACGCCCCGCGCCGCCCTGCAGCGCCGAGCCCGCCCGAGGCCCGACCGACGAAAGGAAATGGGGTTGCACCGCCGCGCCGATGAGGCGGGGATCTCCGCGGCGATATACATGCTGGGGTCGCGCAGCCGCGAGTTCCGCCAGCGCCAGAGCGTGGGGTGGCGTTTCGGGAGAATCGCACA
>JBJTRZ010000373.1:0-1382 GCA_046076415.1 Armatimonadota bacterium | reverse complement strand
GCCCAAACACGTAAAAGGCGCAACGGATGTCCTCGCCGTTGGCGCCTAGCTCGATGCATTGCCACTGCATGAACAACGGGAGAGTTCCAATGACCTCCTCGATGCCCAACTGCAACTCGTTGGAGGGGGCCATGTTGACTATAAACCGGAGGATATCCCGCTCCGGTCGCCCTTCGCCAAGGCCGCATCGCCGTCGCGCAGGGCCTGCGCAGCCTAGGTGGCGTTGCGCTGGTTGCGCGCGGCGAGGTCGCCGGCCGTCACTCCGGGGGTTCCCTGCACCGGGGGACGCGGGTGTTCCGTCGTCCGGTCGGGCTCGGGATCCGGGTCGGGGATCGGCGCGCCCTGCGAACGCGCGATCTCCTCCGCCTTGGCGAGTTCGTCGCGCCCCGTGGCGTCGTCCGGCAGGCATTCCACCGCCTTCCGGTGCCAGCGTACCGCGCTCGTCCAGTCTTGGCGATCCTGCGCGGCGTGGGCGAGGCTTCGGTAGCTGTAGCCTTCGTAGGTGCGCGCCTTCATTGCGGTGGCGTCGCCGGCCTTGGGATCCGCACGCACCAGCGCGAACAACGCGGCGGCCCGTTCGTGGTCGCCGGCTTGGTAGGCCGCCACCGCCTGTCCCAGCGCCGCATCCGCGGCATCGACGCCCGCGCGCACCGCGAAATTGCGACCCGCCACCCGGGCCAACCCCACCACCGCCACGGTCGCGATACCGAGGATCAGGACGCCGGCGAGGGCGAGGGGCCACCGCGTGGCCGAGGGACGAACCGGTTCCGCGGCCGGAAGCGGATCCGGATTCGGGGAATTGGGAGGGTGTGCGGGAAACGCGGCGGTGGCCGCGACCGTGGCATCCCCGACGATCCGTGGCGCCGCGCCCACTCGGGTTCCCGCCACGGTTTGGTTGCCAACACGCGGGGACGACCCGGCGCGGAGCGCCTCCGCCATGGCCGATGCCGACGCGAACCGGGCGGCCGGATCCTTTTTGGTGGCGCGGCGCACTATGGCGTCGAGATCCGGCGGACCGGTCGGCAGGGGGGGAGTGGGTTCGTGGACGATGCGGTAGGCGACGGTTTCGATGCGGTCGGCGGCGAACGGTTTGGCGCCGGCCACCATTTCGAAAAGAACCAACCCAAGGGCGAACAGGTCGGTCCTTGGATCGACGGCGGTGCCGCGGATCTGCTCCGGCGCCATGTACGACGGCGTGCCGTACACCTGCCCCGCCACCGTCAACGCGGTGTCGTCGAGTATCCGGGCGATGCCGAAGTCGGTGAGTTTGACCCGACCGTCGGGGAGCAGGTGGATGTTGTCGGGTTTGACATCGCGGTGGACCACCCCGCGTCCGTGGGCGTACGCCAGCGCATCGCAGACCGCCGCCGCGATCCTCCGCG
>JBJTRZ010000372.1:0-9858 GCA_046076415.1 Armatimonadota bacterium | reverse complement strand
AAACGCGTTTCAGAAGAGGGCCTGCTCCGAATCCTTGTCGAAGACATGTGCCGCCTCCGCGTCGATGAGCAGGTCGACCGGCGCACCTTCCTTGGCCACCGTTTCCGCCTCCACCTCGGCGATCAGATTGAGCGATCCCGCGTGCAGGAAGAGCGTGCACACCGCGCCCATCGGCTCGATCACCTCGACTTGCATCCGAACCGGGCTCCCCTTGCCCGCCAGGCTCGTGGCGACCGATTTGTCGTGGATATCCTGCGGCCGAATCCCGAACACCACTTCCTTGCCCTCGTACGGAGCGAGCTTTTCCCAGCGGTGGGCGGGCAACGATACCGTGAATTCCCCGCAATCGATGGTGGGAACATCACCCTCGCGCCCCACCTTCGCCGGAATGAAGTTCATGGAAGGAGTCCCGAGGAAGCCCGCCACGAACATATTGGCGGGGTGATGGTAGAGCGTCAACGGCGCGTCGCATTGCTGCAGCAAGCCGTCCTTCATCACCGCGATGCGCTGCCCCATCGTCATCGCCTCGACCTGATCGTGGGGGACGTAGATGGTGGTGACCTTCAGTTGGCGGTGCAGGCGAATGAGGTCCGCCCGGGTCTGCACGCGCAACTTCGCATCTAGGTTGGACAACGGCTCGTCCATCAGGAAGACCTGCGGCTCGCGAACAATCGCACGGCCGAGCGCGACGCGCTGGCGCTGCCCGCCGGACAAGGCCTTGGGTTTTCGGTCCAGCAACGTGCCGATGCCCAGCGTGTCGGCAGCGGAGCGGATCCGCTGGTCGATCTCCGCCTTGATCTTCTTGGTCTCGGCGGGATTGGCCAGTTGCTTCCAAAACGGCGGCAGCATTCGCAGCTTCAGACCGAACGCCATGTTCTCGTACACGCTCATGTGCGGGTAGAGCGCGTAGTTCTGGAAAACCATCGCGATGTTGCGGTCGCGCGGAGGCACATCGTTGACAACTCGATCCCCGATCAGGATCTCGCCGCCCGTGGATTCCTCCAGACCGGCGACCATGCGCATCGTCGTGGTTTTACCGCAACCCGACGGACCGACCAGCACCAGGAACTCGCCGTCCTTGATCTCGAGGTCGAGATCCTTGACCGCATGGACTTCCTTCTTGGTCTGGGCGTCCGTGAAAACCTTGTTGAGACTGCGCAGAGTGACCGTTGCCATCGTCGGCGTACCGCTTTCTTGTGTGGGAAACGTGCTGGACAAGTATAGAGGTCCGGCCCGAGGTTCGTCAAGAATCCCCTGGCGGCGGGAGGCGACGCCGGCGGTACACTTCCGCATGAACGCAACGATCACTCCACTCGCCGACTACGCATGCAACACCGGCGAGGGACCGCTCTGGCACCCGGATCAGAACGCCGTTTGGTGGACCGACATCCCCGCGGGCAGGCTCTTCCGCTACGATTGCCGCACGGGCGAACACCACCCCGTGGAGATCGGACGACCCGTGGGAGGGTTCACCATCCAGGAGGATGGACGCCTGCTGCTCTTCCTCGACCGCGGCTCGATCGCGCTGCTCGGAGCCGACGGCACGCTGGAATATCTCGTGGACGAGATACCCGACGAGGTGGAAACGCGTTTCAACGATGTGGCCGCGGACCCCGAAGGCCGGGTGTTCTGCGGAACCATGCCCACCGGGGATCGCAAGGGCCGGCTGTACCGGCTCGACACCGACGGTTCGTTGCACCGCGTGCTCGAGGACATCGGGTGCTCCAACGGCATCGGATTCACCCCGGACCGCACCGGTATGTACTACACCGACAGTTTCGCGTACACGATCACCGTGTTCGACTATGATCGAGCCACCGGAGCGCTCTCGAATCCGCGCCTGTTTTCCAAGGCGGAAGAGGGCGGAGGGTTCCCCGACGGAATGACGGTGGACGCGGAAGGCAACGTTTGGTCGGCACGGTGGGACGGCAGTTGCCTGGTCCGCTACGCGCCCGACGGCACCGAAACCGGCCGCATCGCCTTCCCGGTGCTCAAGGTCAGCAGCGTGGTGTTCGGCGACGCCGATACGGCGGCGATGTATGTGACCACCGCCGGCGGCGACACGAAGGAAACGGACGGACCGGCCGCCGGCACGCTCTACCGAGTGGTGGTTCCCGGCGTGCGCGGCGTGCCCGAATTCCGCTCCCGCATCCGCGTCTGACCCGATCGGTCAGACAGGCAGCAGAACCAACGCTTCCAAGGGGGCGATCGCGCAGATTTCGCCCCCCGGGACCTCGCCGCGCCCCCCCGCCGACGACATTCCCACCCGCCAGCGGCCCTCCGGAACCCGCCAACTTCCGCCACGCCCCGACATATTCAGAGCCACCACCGCACCGCCGCTCGAACTCCCACGGCGGAACGCCAAAACATCGCCCACGCCGCCATCCGCCCACTGGAATTCGCCCCCGGCGAATGCCGGGTGGGCACGGCGTAGGGCAAGGAGCGAACGGGTCCACGCAAGCAACGATTCCGGCTGCTCCGATTGCGCCTCCACCGACCGCTCCCCCGCGTCGGGAGCCACCGGCAACCAAGGGGTACCGCGCGTGAACCCGCCCTGCGCCGTACGATCCCAAGCCATCGGCGTGCGAATTCCATCGCGCCCGCGGTGGAAGGGCCAATACCGTCTCCCAAGCGGGTCGCGCACCAGCCGCCGTGGCAAACGCAAATCCCGCAGGCCCAGTTCGTCGCCGTAGTACAGGAACGCGGTGCCGGGCAGGGTGAGGAGCAAGGTCGTCGCGATCCGACACCGGGCATCGCTGCCGTAGCGGCTGGCCGGCCGTGGCCAATCATGGTTTCCCATCACCCAACAGGGCCACCGATCCCCAAGCGCCGTCCGCCACCGATCGATCCGCACGCGGAACCGATCGGCTCTCCACACTCGGTCCAGAAAGGAAAAATCGAACGCCGCGTCCAGGGCGTCGCCGCCCACGTAGCCCGCCGATTTCTCCGGCGAGGGAAGAAAGGTTTCACCCACCAGGTAGCCATCGAAAACGCCGCGCAGTTCGCGCAGGGCCTCGCGCATTTCGGGTTGGTCAATGTCGCGAATGTGCCGCTGGCGGTCGAAGGCACGAACTCCGACCCTTCGTGGATTGTCCCGAAATGCAGCGTCCTTGAACCAACAATTGAAAACGTCGAAACGGAAACCATCGACCCCGCGCCCTGCCCAGAACCTCAGAACATCGAATTGGGCTTGCCGGACTTCCGGATTCCGCCAATCCACATCGGCCTGCTCGGGGAGGAACGAATGGAAATACCACTTTCCATTTCCGGGATCGCGGGTCCAAGCGCTCCCTCCGAACACCGACATCCACCGATTGGGACGATCCCGCCAAAGATACCAATCGCGTTTGGGACCCGCGGGCGCGGCGCGACTGGCGACAAACCAGGGATGGGCGGTGGACGTGTGGTTGAGCACGGCGTCGAGCACGATGCGAATGCCCCGCGCATGGGCCTCGGCCACCAACCGATCGAAATCGGCCATCGTTCCGAGGCGCGGGTCCACCGCGCAATGATCCGAGATGTCGTAACCGCAATCGGCGTCGGGAGAGGGGTGGAACGGGGCCAGCCACAGCGCATCGATTCCAAGATCCGCCAGATAGTCCAGACGGGAAATCACCCCGGGCAGATCGCCCAGCCCATCGCCGTCGCTGTCCTGAAACGACCGAACGTAGCAGTGGTAGACAACCGCCGTGCGCCACCAAGCGTCGGGACGATTCATCCGGCGGCGACGGAGTCCCGGGCATCGTTCACGAACCCATAGGTCCCCGCGGCGAGGCGTGCCCGCCAACGGCCCGCGGAATGCCGTGCTTCGGACACTCCCCGCGCTCGTTCCACCGGCGCGCCCGATTCAAGCACCGACGCACCCGCGCGCACCGGGAGTTCCAACTCCGCCGTCGATCCGGCAGGTACAGCAACCGAATAGGCGACCCGTCCAACTTCCCGCCGCCAGCCGCACTCGACACGGCCGCGCGGCCCATCCCATGTGGCGGACGCATGCTCCAATCCCGGCACCGGCCCGGGACGCAGCATCAGGCGATCCGCCCCCACCGCGTCGTCGGCCACCTGCAACCCTGCCAGCCAGCGCACCATCCACCCGGCCACCGAGCCGAACATCGGGTGGTTGTTGGAATACACGTTGTCGCTCTCCTTCCACGTCTCCCAGAGCGTGGTGGCGCCCCGTGCGAGCATGTGTCCCCACGACGGAAAGTCCTCCCGGAGCGCGATGCGCGCGGCGACATCCGTACGCCCTTCCTTGGAGAGGGCCTCGAGCAGCCACATCGTCCCGAAAATGCCGGTCTCCACATGATGGTCCTTCGCCGCGACCGCCTCCAGGAGCCGGGAAAGGACGCGCGACCGATCGTCCACCAAATCCCACGCCAATGCGACCGACTGGCAGGCCTGGCTCGCGAGCCCCACCTTGCCGTCGCCGGCCGCGGCGAATCGCGCCTGGAACGCGTCTCGAATGCGTTGGGCTTTGGCGCGGTATTCGGCGGCTTCCGCCCCGCGCCCCAAACGTTCCGCAAGGTTTCCCAAAATCACGGCGTTGCGTTGCAGGAACGCCGTTCCGGTGACCGCGGTCGAACGCGGGACCAAGGTCTCATGGTCGCCGAGCCCGTTGTCGAGGATGCCGTCCTTGGCGGCCGATTCAATGAGCCGAAACCAGCGCCGAGCGGCGGGGTATTGCTCCTCGAGGAGACGTTGATCCCCGTGGTAGCGGTGCATCAACAGCACCAGCAACGGGTGGGCGGTGCCCCATTCGATGGGCCCTGCACCGCCCCCAAGCCCGGCATCGGAAATGCCGACGTACGGCGCCGTCTCGGTGAAACCGCCGTTGGGTCGCTGCGCGTCGGCGAAGTCCCGGGCCGTCTTGGCGTAGAACCGCCCCATGTCGAGCAGATGCAGGGCGGTCTCGGCGGTCGCGACGATGTCTCCGCCGTAGCCGAACTTCTCACGGTGGGGGCAATCGGATTGCACCGAAACCAGATTGGATTCGAACGTGTGGCGCGTGACCGCGAACAACTTTTCGAGCATCGGCGACGAGCAGGCGAACCGGGAGACCGGCGCCAGGGCCGAGTTCAGGCGTTCGGCCACCAACGTCAAACCGGACGCTTCCGGGTCCACGCCCGTCAGTTCGCCGTAGCGAAATCCGTGGAATGTGAACGCGGGACGCCATTCGAAAAGCCCCCCGCGCGTCGTCACGGCATCCTCCTGCACCGCGGTGGCGGGGCGACGCGACCCGCTGGGCGTGCTCCTTCCCTTGATCTGCCCGCAAACGGCGGTCATGGGATTCAAGGTGCCATCGCCATGCAAACGTTCGCCGAAGCGCATCGCCAAACGCGCGCCCGCCGCGACCTCTTTGGCGCTGCGCCACGCCACGCGCCCGGTGAGGTTCACACCGAAGTCGGCGATCCAAACGCCGGGGGCGGGCCGGGTCCATGCCGTCACCGGCACGGTCTCCACCACCTTGACGGGAGGCAACGGCGCAACTTCAAGCGCTCCTCCCGGCGCCGGAAGTTCGACGGCGGCGCTCCACGCTCGATCATCGAACCCGGGCAACTTCCAGCCCGACGGCTCCTTCCGCAAATCGACCTGCTCCCCCAAATACACCGAATTTCGCAGGATCGGACCGTCGGTCCATTTCCATCCACCATCCGTGCGAACCACCACGCGCGAGCCATCTTCGAGGTCGATCTGAATCAAGGCCAACCCACGAGGCGCCCCGACCGTCAGGTGTTCGCGCAGGTCGAGGTGCCCCCACATCTTCAGCGGCATCGGGTTGTACCAACCGTTGCCCAGCACGATCCCCACGGCGTTCACACCCGGCCGCAGCGCGTCCGCGATATCGTGGACCGCGTACTGGATGCGTTTGCCGAAATGCGTCCAGCCCGGATCGAGGGCGCCGTCGCCGATGCGCCGACCGTTGATGTGCAACTCGCCGTAGCCGAGCCCGACGAAACAAGCGCGCGCGCGAACCACGGGAGATTTTCCGAGCCGAAACGTCGTTCGCAGCAGCGGCGCCGGATTCTCGTTGAAATGCCCCTCGGGATCGGAAGGCAAGGGCCGGCCTCCACCGATCCACCGTGCGCCGGCGCCCGACGGATCCAGCAAGCCGAATTCGAAGCGCGCGGCAGGGGCCCAGGCGCTGGGTCGTCCCGACGCGTCCCACACGCGCACGGTCCACCAGACCCCCTTTCCCGGCCGCTGGTTGCCTCCGTAGGGATGCTCCAGCGTCTGGCTGTCCGCGACCCGATCGGTCGCCCAAAGGTCCGCCTTCCCGGGAACCAGCAATTCCTTGCGCGATGCGGCAAGCACCTGCCACGCGGACTGCCGTTCCCCACGGGAACCGGCTGCGGTGCGGAGTTTCCACGACAGCCGAGGAAGCAACGCGTCGGTGGCGAGCGGGTCGGACAGTCCCTCGCACCGGAGATCGAAGGGAACGAGCCCGGGGGCCGGGCGGTCGGAGGAGTCGGGCATGGATCAGCATACACCGGGCACGCGGGCCGCCGGTACAATGCCCGCGATGCTCGTCGACATCTCGCGCCCGGTGGCGCCCGGAGTCGCCGTCTGGCCCGGCGACACTCCCTACGCATTGACCCTCTCCGATTGGGGCTCGGTCCGCGTGGGCGCCGCGACACTGAGCCTGCATACGGGCACCCATGTCGACGCGCCGCTCCACCATTGTCCCGACGGCGACCCCATCGACTCGGTGTCGCTCGATGCGTTTCTGGGCCGCGCGCAGGTGATCGATGTGGCGGGCATCGCCTCCATCGGCCCGGCCGACATAGGAATTCCCTTGGCGCCGCGCATCCTGCTCCGCACCGCGGCCTGGCCGGTGGGCGCACCGTTCCCGTCCGAAATCCCCGTGCTCACCGACCCTGCGATCGACCATTTGGCCGCGCACGGAGTTGTCCTTCTGGGAGTCGATGTTCCCTCGGTCGATCGCATCGACAGCACCGACCTGCCCAACCACCATCGTCTCGCCCGATCCGGCATCGCCATCCTCGAGTCGCTTGATTTGTCCGATGCCACCCCGGGGAGGCACACGTTGATCGCCCTTCCACTGAGGCTGATCGGCGCGGACGCATCGCCCGTGCGCGCCCTTTTGGTCCCGGAGGGAGCAAAGGAAAACCCATGAACACAACCGGTCCCACCGCCCTCGATGATTACCTGTTCGATCTGCGGGGTTACCTGGTGATCGAGGGAGCCGTCGCCGCCGATGAGCTCGAATCCTTGAACGCCGCCTTCGACCGCCTCCCCAACCTGCCGCCGGGCGGTTGGGTCGGCAATTGCCAACGACGCGACTACACCCCCGAGACCGGCTACGAGCTCCACAATTGCATCGAATTCGACCCCGCGTTCGATCGGCTCATCGACCACCCGTCGTGGATCGACCACGTGCGCCATTGGTGCGGCGAGGAGGACAGCTATGTCGCGGGTCTGTTCATCGACGAATGCATCGCTTCGATCCGTCGTTCGGGAGGGCATCATCCGGTCCACTCGGGCGGGTACCGCGGTGCGCTCCGCGGGATGTACCACTGGAAGCACGGGGTGTTTCGCTGCGGACAGGTGAACGTGCTCCTGGCGCTCACCGACATCGGCCCCACGGACGGCCCGACCATGGTCGTTCCTGGAAGCCACAAGGCGAATTTCCCGCATCCGCTGGCCGGCGACTACGGACATGGCGACCGCATGGATGATCTCCCCGGTGCGGTCTCCGTTCCGTTGCGCGCCGGCGACGCGCTCTTGTTCGTCGATGGTCTGATGCACGGCGGATCCAGCCGCACCAATCCCGAGGGCGAGCGCCGCGTGACCATTTTCCGGTATGGCCCCAGCTGGGCGGCCACGCGTTTCGGATATACGGCCTCCGACACGTTGCTGGCACGGCTTTCCCCCGAGCGACGCCGGATCCTCCAACCGGTTCCCCCGGTGGTACCGGGGGATGCGCGGTTTCCCCAAACGGCGCCCTACCGCGAGGGCTGAGGGTCACCCCCCGGCGGGTCCCGCGGCCACGGCGGGCACCGCACCTTCCTCGGGGGGCGAAGCGTCCCGGAAACGTTCCCGCACCCGCAAAACCAGTTGCGATTCGGTGAGGCGCGGTGCCGCGCCGACGAGCGGCGCGGCCATGCGCGGGTGGCGGTGCACCAGACGCGCGATGAAGTGGTGGCGCGCCGCGCCGGGCCCCAGCACCACCAGCCGATCGGCACGCTTCACCGCCTCGATCACCCGGTCGTAGAACGCCAACAATTGGTGGTCGAGGCTGCGCTCCCGCGCGCCATCCCCGGGAACGCCCCGATGCGCTTCCATGGTTCCGAAAACCCCCGATTCGATCCGTTCGATCTTTTCCCCGCCCGGCAACAGCGTCACCAGCGTCGCCTCGCGCCGGTCGATCCATACCCCCATCCGTTTCTCCATGGCGTGATCCTCCGTCTCCACGGTGGCGCGTCGGGCAACCCGCGGGCATCCGTAGAACGGCGGATTGAGCCGGATTTGCCACCCGGCGCGCCCCGGGCATACAATCCGGCCATGGAACCCATCACCCGACGCTCCCTGCTCACGGGAGCCGCCGTCGCCGTCGCCGGCACGGCCCTCGCCGACGGCGAACGCTATTTGCCGGGCGCTCCGCCGGTGCGCTACCCGGAACCCGACGTGATCGCCCTCGACAAGCGCTTCGAGAAGATCAAGATCGGCAACACCACGATCAAACGCTTGCATACCGGCATGCAATGGGGCGAAGGTTGCGCCTGGCACGGCGCGGGCCGCTTCCTCGTCTGGTCGGACATCCCCAACGACGTGCATCACCGTTGGATCGAGGAGGATGGCCACGTCACCGTGTACCGGACCCCCTCGCGCAACACCAACGGCAACACGTTCGACTATCAGGGTCGCCAGATCGCCTGCCAACACGGCGCGCGGCGCGTGGCCCGCTACGAATACGACGGCACCGAGACCGTCCTCGCCGAGTCGTTCCAAGGCAAGCGCTTCAACGCACCCAACGATGTCGTCGTCCACCCCGACGGGGGAATCTGGTTCACCGATCCGGGCTACGGCTCGATGGGCAACTACGAAGGCTTCAAGGGCCCCCTCGAACTCAAGGAAGCGGTCTACCGGATCGATCCCAAGGACGGCAAGGTGGCCAAGGTCACCGACATGCCGGTCAAACCCAACGGCCTTTGCTTCTCGCACGACTACAAGACGCTCTACGTGGCCGACACCGGAGACCCCAAGAACATCTGGAAATTCGATGTCCAGGACGAGCGACGGCTCTCCGCCGGCAAGGAATTCGTCAAAATGACGATGACCGTGGGCGGCAAGGAAGTCCAAGGCCTCGCCGACGGAATTCGCTGCGACAAGCAAGGCAACGTTTGGGCCAGTGCCGGGTGGGTGGGCCCCGGTTTCGACGGAGTCCACGTCTTCACCCCCGAGGGCGAGCGGATCGGCCAAATCCTCCTGCCCGAAATCTGCGGCAACCTATGCTTTGGCGGAGCCAAGCGCAACCGCCTGTTCATGGTCGCCAGCCAGTCGCTCTACGCGGTCTACGTGGAGGCGCAGGGCGCGCATATCTGCTGAAAGGCACGACGCGCGCAGGACCGGCCCGGGGGAACCGCCCCGGGCCGGTTTGCGTTGGCGGGTTCAAACGAAGATTTTGTACGTTGGTTGCTCGAGCGCGATCGCAAGCAGACTCCAAATCCCCCCGATCACGTAATCCCCGAGGACCAATCCCAGGAAGAACGGAATCGCTCTGCGATGCGCGGTCATCCCGCCGTAGCGGATCATCGTGAACTTAACGGCCCAAGCCACCAGCACGCACAACCAGAAGTAGTTCATCGCGTAGCTGATGCCCAGTGCGAAACCCGCGGG
>JBJTRZ010000371.1:0-4412 GCA_046076415.1 Armatimonadota bacterium | reverse complement strand
CTCACGTGGAACCCGCCCGCGGCGGCCGCGGCGGGACGTTCGCCGGTGGCGCGCAGGGCGACACCGGCGCGGGTCCGATGGATCCACCACCACAGCACGGGAACGAGCACCAAGGAGCCCAGGGAAACCGGGTCCAGCGCGCCCGCGAGGTGGGGAAGCGACGGCGCCGAGAGCGCTTTGGGGTTGGCCTTGGTCATGGCGCGGGCGAGGACCCCCGTCATTCCGAGCGCCAGAAAATTGAGGGTGGTTCCGACGATGACCTGATCGCGGCGAAGCCCGACCGCGAAGGCCGCGAAGAGCCCCGACGCGGCGGCTCCCGCGAGGGCTCCGGCGAGGGCTCCCAGCCATGGATTTCCGGTGAGCGCGGCGGCCGCGGCCGCGGCGAGTGCGCCGCAGAGCATTTGTCCCTCGAGGGCGATGTTCACCACGCCGGACTTTTCGGAAATCAAACCACCGAGGCCCGCGAAACAGACGGGGGCGGCGTAGGCGAGCCACTGCAAGAGCAGATCGGGGTTCACGGCCGGCCTCCCGCGGTGGCGGCGGCACGTTCGCGCACGCGCCCGATCGCAAGAAGGGCGGCGAGGACCACGGCCTGAAGGACTTGAACGAACACCGACGAGACGCCGGCGGTTTGGATTTCGGCGGCGCTCGCCGCCAACGCGCCGAAGAAGAGCGCCGATGGCAGGAGGGCGAGGGGCGAAAGGCCGGCGAGCAGCGCGACGGCGATGGCGGTGTAGCCGTAGCCCTTGGAATAGGGGTCGGCGAGGTAGTACGTCACGCCGCAGATTTGCAGGGCTCCGGCGATGCCGCACAATCCGCCCGAGAGGAGGAAAGTTGCCCAGCGGATACGGTCCACTGGGAGCCCGGCGGCCCGCGCCGCCTCGGCGTTCGCCCCCACCGACCGCAGCGCGAAGCCACCCGCTCCGTAGCGCAGGTGCACCCCGACTCCGATCAACAACACCAAGGCGACGATCAGGCCCGAATGCAGCAATGTGCCGGGCAGCAGGAGCGTGAAGCGCGCGGGAACTTTCACCGAATCCGACACGGGAAACTGTCCGGCGGCCTCTTGCAAGGGCCCGCGCACCATCCACGCGAGCAGCTGCGCGGCCACGAAGTTGAGGAGCAGGGTGGAGAGCACCTCCTGCACTCCTCGGAAATGTCGGAGTCCGCCGGCGATCCCGCTCCAGAGGGCACCCGCGGCGGTTCCCGCGATCAGGCAGAGGGGGAGCAGCAACGGACCCGGCAGAGCGCTCGTGCCCACGGCGGTGGCGGCGATCGCGCCCACGGTGAACTGCCCTTCGGCGCCGATGTTGAACAATCGTCCCCGAAACGCCACGAGCACGCCAAGGCCGGTGAGCAGCAACGGCACCATTTGCACGAGCGTGTTGGTGGTGTTGTAGGTGCTGCCGAACGCGCCGCGGACGAGGGCGGCGACCACGGCGGACGGAGCGGCTCCGGCGGCCCGCACCACGCCGAATAGGGTCAGCAGGGCGATGCCGACGCACAGCGCGTAGCCGACGAAAGCGCGGGCTTTGTGGTTCACCGGGCGCCTCCCATCAAAGCGCCGAAGTGTTCGCGGGGCGTGTCCGGCGGCACGATCCCTCGCAGACGGCCTTCGAACAGGACGGCGACCCGATCCCCGAGGGCCACCGCCTCGTCGAGTTCGGTGGTCACCAGCAGGATGGCCGCACCGCGGTCGCGGGCCGCGCGCAGGGCATCGTGCATCGTGGCGATGGCGCCGATATCGAGTCCTCGGGTGGGATTCACGACCACGAGGGCGGGCGGATCGCCGGCAAGCGCGCACGCCAGCACGACTTTCTGCTGATTGCCGCCGCTCAGCGAACCGCAGCGGCTGGTGGCGCCACCGGCGCGGATGTCGTAGCGGGCGATGCGCTCCGCGGCGCGCGCCCGGGCGACCGCCCAGCGCACGAACGGTCCGCGCCGCACTTCCGGGGAATCGAGTTCGGCGAGCAGCATGTTTTCGGCGATCGAGAGATCGAGGGCGAGTCCGCGGCGCTGTCGATCCGCGGGCACGATGCCCACTCCCGCAGCGCGGACCCGACGTGGATCGGGGGACCGGCCGGGATCCGCCACCACGGTTCCGGCGTAGCGAATGGTCCCGGTCGTGGGGCGTCGCATGCCCGAGAGGCAGTCGACGAGTTCCTCCTGGCCGTTGCCGTCGACACCGGCCACCGCCAAAATCTCGCCCGGCGCCACCGTGAACCCAATGCCTTCGAGACGTTTGCGTCCGTTTTCCAGAATTCCAAGGTCGTCGACCGCGATTCCCGGCACGGGGGACTCGGCGACGGGGCGGGCGCGCTGCTCCGGACGGGCGGCGAGCCGCGCGGCGGCGTCCGATTCGGATCCCACCATCGCGACCGCCAACGATTGCGCGTCGGTGTCGGCGGCGGCGGTGCGCAGCACTATCCTGCCGCGGCGCAGCACGGTCACGGTGTCGGCGAGTTCCATCACTTCGTCGAGCTTGTGGCTGATGAACACGATCCCGCGGCCTTCCCGGCTCAGCTGGCGCAGCGTTTTGAAAAGTTCGGGAGTTTCGGTGGGCGTGAGGACGGCCGTTGGTTCGTCGCAGATCAGAACGCGCGTGTCGCCGCGCAGCGCCTTGAGGATCTCGATGCGCTGTTGATCGCCCACGGGAATCTCGCCGGCGGGCTCGTTCCAGGGAATCCGCCAGCCAAGCCGGTCGGCGAGGGCCTTGGCCTCGGTCAACACCGCGCCCAGCGGATAGGACCACGGCGGCCCGGGATGGCCATGGGCACCGATCAGCAGGTTTTCCGCCACGGTGAGGCTCGGCACGAGCAGGAAGTGCTGGTGGACCATGCCGATGCCCGCGCGCGCCGCGTCGACCGGGGACGCAAGTTGGAGGGGCTGGCCGTCGCGCTCGATCCCACCCTCGGTCGGGCGCAGCTGGCCCGAGAGGATGTGCATCAGGGTCGACTTGCCCGCGCCGTTCTCGCCGAGCAGCGCGTGGATGGACCCGGGCTCGAGCGCGAAATCGACGTGGTCGAGGGCGGTGAACGCACCAAACCGTCGCGTGACGGCCACGGCGCGGAGCAGGGGGGCGCTTGCCACGACGCGGCAGTCTAGCGCGGTGGATTCCGCGGTGTCAAACGGGCCGCCGGCGCGGGGCGCGGGCGGCCCGGGTGGATTCATTTGGCTTTCGTGAACGCGAGGTCGAGTTCGATGTCGACCGTGTCGGCGACCACGGCGGAGCCCTCGACGAGCTTGTTCCACGTGAGCCCGAACGCCTTGCGGCTGATCGGGAATTTTGCGGACAACCCCACCCGCGTTTCCCCCATCATGCCCTTGACGGGCTTGGTGACGGCGAAGGGAACGGAGACCGTGCGCACGACGCCGTGGAGCGAGAGCGGGCCCTCCGCCACGAAGGCATCGCCCTTGCGAACGACCTTGGTGGATTTGAACGTCAATGTCGGGAACTTGGCCGTGTCGAGGAAATCGGGAGAGCGCAGATGGTCGTCGCGCTGCTTCTGGCCCGTGTCGATGCTCGCGGACTGGACGGTGAACTCGACTTTCGACTTGCCGAAGCCCGCCGGATCGACCGTCACCGTGCCGACATAGTCGGTGAAGCGGCCACGGACGGTGGTGATCACGAGGTGCTTGATCGCGAAGCCGATTTGGCCGTGGGCCGTGTCGGCGTTCCAGGTGCCGGCGGTATCGGCCGAGCGTTGCGGGGCGAAGGGCATGTTTTGGAGGATTCCTGGAGGGATTTCGACGGTGCCGGTGCGCGGCGATGTCCACGGGTAGGAACGCGTTGCCGGGGGGCAAGGTTCCGTTGAAATCGGCGGGTATGATGCGCACCATGGCCACGACTCCCATACTCGCGACACTCGGCTACGTGCTCTCTCCCGACGGGGGACGCGTGCTCCTGATCCATCGCAATGCGCGGCCCGACGACCCAGCGTTCGGCAAGATGAACGGCCTCGGGGGCAAGGTGGAGCGCGACGAGGACGTGGCGTCGGGGATGCGCCGCGAGTTGCGCGAGGAGGCGGGGATCGAGGCGGGGGAAATGGTGCTGCGGGGAACCATTCTGTGGCCGGGTTTCGGCAAGGGCGGGGAGGACTGGTTCGGCTTCCTATTCGTGATCCCGCGCTGGTCCGGCGAACCCCACGCGTCGAATCCCGAGGGCGGTCTGTCGTGGGTTCCGGTGGAGGATTTGGTGGAGGGGCGGGTTCCGCTGTGGCCGGGCGATCGCCACTTCCTGCCATGGGTGTTCGACGAGGACCCGCGGGTGTTCCATGGGGTGATGCCCTACGCGGGCGGCCAGCCGGTTTCGTGGTCGGCGACCCGGGTCTGAGGTTTGCGCCGGGGAGTCGGCGACCGGTAGAATCCAGCATCCCGCCGGCTCCCGTCGGCCCCCCGGAAACGGACCCGAC
>JBJTRZ010000370.1:0-1739 GCA_046076415.1 Armatimonadota bacterium | reverse complement strand
GGGTCGGTGCGGACTCCGCGGAACGTGGTTCGCAGTCCCGGAGATTCCGGATCCTACGTCCGGCTGCACGACCTCACCGGCACCGGCCCCTTCCGCGGCATCGTCCGCACCCAGGTTTCGTGGCCGATCTCGGAGGATCGGGAAGTGCGACTGCTCCACGCCCCGCTCACCGTCGATGGAACCGGAACCGCACCCGCCGACTTCCAATTCGCCGGACAAGGCTTCGTGGGCGGTGCGCCCGTGGATGCCCGGTACACGTTCAATTCCTACCGAGCCACCGTGCGACGCAGGATCGTGAAAGACGAGCGGACCACGGCGTGGGCGGGAATCACGCTGAAGATCCGCGACGCGGGCATCGTTTTGCGACAAGGCGGAACCCTCGGCCGCGACACCAACGTTGGCGTGGTTCCTTTGGTGCATGCGGCCGGCACGACACGCATCGGAAAACAGTGGCACCTCGTCGGCGACATCGACGGCCTCGCGGCACCCATGGGCCGCGCGATCGATTTCGGGCTCCGGCTGCAATACGCACTCCCCGATGGAACAAGGATCGGGACCGGACTGCGCACGCTCGAAGGCGGAGCCGACAACCGCCGGGTATTCACGTTCGCGTGGCTGAACTACACGCTGCTGTCCGTCACGCGCACCTTTTGATATTCATGCGCGGATCACGTCAACGCCCGCGACGCCCTTTCAGGAACACGGACTGAGCATCCACGCGACGGCGACGCGGTTCGGCGCGCAGGCGTTCGAACGATCCGTCCGACCGGAGCCGACGGGACTGGGCATTGTCGCCGAGCAAGGTTCCCAGGACATGCCGCACCACATGGTCCTTGAGCCGGGGCGACTCCACCGGGAAAACGACTTCCACGCGACGGTCGAGGTTGCGCGTCATCAAGTCCGCGCTGCCCATCCAGAGTTCGGAATCCCCGCCGTTCTCGAAGTAAAACACGCGGCAATGCTCGAGGAATCGTCCCACGATCGATAGCACCTGGATGTTTTCCGACCAACCCGGAAGGCCCGGCACCAAGCAACAGATACCGCGGACGATCAGATCGACGCGCACGCCTGCGCGGGAAGCCTCGTACAGAAGCGAGATCATTTCCGGATCGACCAGCGAGTTCATCTGAAACAGGATCCGCGCCGGGCGTCCCGCGCGCGCATGCTCCGTCTCGCGGCGGATCATTCCGGCCATCCGCTGGCGAAGGTTCACCGGCGCCACCAGGATCTTCCGATACTCGGTCTGGCGCGAATACCCTGTCAGAAAGTTGAAAAGCTCGGAAATGTCCTGCGCGATCGCATCGTCGCACGTCATCAACCCGAAATCCGTGTACAACCGGGCCGTCGTGGCGTTGTAGTTTCCCGTGCCCAAATGGACGTAGCGTCGAATGGTGCCGTCGGGCTCGCGACGCACCACCAAGAGCGCCTTGGCGTGCGTCTTGAGACCGATCAGCCCGTACACGACATGCACTCCGGCCTCGTCCAACCGCCGGGCCCACTCGATGTTGTTCTGCTCGTCGAATCGGGCCTTGAGCTCCACCAGGACCGCCACCTGCGTGTCCACATCGCGCGCCTCGATCAACGCGGCAACGAGCGGTGAATTGCTCCCCACCCGGTACAAGGTTTGCTTGATCGCCAAAACGTGCTGGTCGCGGGCGGCCTCCTGCACGAGGCGGAGCACCGGAGAAAACGAATCGTAGGGATGGTGCAGCAGGATGTCGCCGCGACGTATCGCGGTG
>JBJTRZ010000369.1:0-2670 GCA_046076415.1 Armatimonadota bacterium | reverse complement strand
CGGCGTGCTCGTGGTGGCGGTGGGCCAAGTGACCCGGCTGCTGCCGTGGTTGCGCCTCGAACCCAAGCACTACCGCGCCCGCATCGTTCTCGGGCTCTCCACCAGCACCGAGGACGCGTCGGGAACTCCGCTGGAGCAGGCGGATGCCTCGCAGGTCGATTTCGAAACCCTGCGCCGTGCCCTGCCGCGCTTCGTGGGCGAGATTTCGCAGATTCCGCCGATGGTTTCGGCCTTGCATCACCAGGGCCGTCGCCTGCACGAACTGGCCCGCGCCGGGATCGTCGTCGAACGCCCGCCGCGCACCGTGACCATCCATGCCATCGACGCGTCCGATTTCCTGGCGGGAGCGCGGCCGGAATGCACGTTGGATGTGGTCTGCGGTGGCGGCACCTACATACGCACCCTGTGCGCGGATCTGGGCGCCGCGGTGGGGGTGCCGGCGCACATGGGGTCGCTGCGCCGAGTTCGCGTGGGCGACTTCGACCTCGGCGGGGCGATCGCCTTGGAACATTTGACCGGATCCGACCTGACGCCCATGGAGGCGGTGCTTGGTCATCTGCCCACGGTTTCCCTGGGCCCGGAGGCGATGGCGCGCGTGGATCACGGAAACGATGTCGACGATCCGCGTGGTGCGACGTTCGAGGAGGACGCGGTCGTTCTGCTTGAAGCGGGACGCTTGCGCGCCCTTGCGCGCGCCTCGGCGGGGCGCCTTCAGCCCTTTCGCGTTTTCCCGCCTGAGGCAACCGCGTGAGCCAGCTCGACCCGTTCCACGGCTTGCCGCGCTGGCCACGGGGTTCGGCGGTGGCGGTGGGTGTTTTCGACGGCGTGCATGCCGGGCATCGACGGCTGATCGACACGACGCGCCGCTGGGCGGTCGGCCAGGGCGCCGGGGCCGCCGCGCTGACCTTCGATCCCCACCCCGCCGCGTTGTTTCGGCCGGGCGCGCGCGGCGCGATGCTGCTGCAGACCGTCGAGGATCGGGTGGCGGAACTCCGCGCGGCGGGTCTCGACCGTGTGGGAGTTGCTCGTTTCGATCATGCGTTCGCCGCCCAGGACCCGGAGCAATTCGTCGATTCCGTGTTGCTCGACCGCCTCGGCGCCGCCTGCGTCGTGGTCGGGGACGACTTCCGTTTCGGGGCGGGACAGGCGGGGAATGCGCTCCTGCTCGAGGAAATGGGCCGGCGCAAGGGGTTCGGGGTGGAGGTGGTGCCCGAGGTGCGGGTCGACGGGGTGCCGGCGCGCTCGACCGTGATCCGGGAACGGTTGGAATCGGGCGACGTTGGGGCGGCGCGGGGCTTGCTGGGTCGTCCGCATCGGGTTTCGGGAACGGTGATCGGCGGCAAGCGCCTCGGGCGCACCATCGGCTTTCCCACGGCGAACCTCGACCCTCCCGCGCAATTGGTGATTCCGGCGAGCGGCGTGTACGCGGCGGTGGCGCGGGGGGATTTCGGGGAACGCGCCGCGGCGGTGAGCGTGGGGGTGAACGCCACGGTGGATCCGCAGGCGGCTCCCACCGTGGAAGCGTTCCTGCTCGACTATTCCGGCGATCTGTACGGCACGCGGCTGACCGTGGATTTCCTCGAACGTGTGCGGGGCATGGAGGCGTTCGAGGGCCTCGACGCGTTGAAGGCGGCGATCGCCCGCGACGTGGATCAGGTGCGGGCGATTGTGGCCGGGGAGCCCGTCTGACATGGACCCATCCACCTACACGGCGATGTACCGCCTCGAGGACACGCATTGGTGGTTCGTGGCCCGGCGCGAGCTTGCCCGACGTATCCTGCGGGGGCATTTCACCTCGGGGCGCGCGCGACTTCTCGACATGGGATGCGGCACTGGCGGGACACTCGACATCCTGCGCGAATTTGGCGAACCCGTGGGGATCGACCTCGAACCGATGGCGCTCGCGCTGTGCCGGGAGCGCGGACATCGTCGGCTCGTGCTTGGGTCCGGCACCGCATTGCCGTTCGCATCGAACACGTTCGACGGCGCGCTCGCCCTCGACGTGTTGGAGCATATTCCCGACGACGCCGGGGCGGCGCGGGAGATGGCGCGCGTGCTGCGGCCCGGCGGGCTGGCGGTGGTGACCGTTCCCGCGTACCGGTTCCTGTGGAGCGGACACGATGTTGCGTTGTTCCATCAGCGGCGCTACGTGCGAACCGAGCTCCGCCGCGTGCTCGAGGACGCGGGCTTGGAAATCGTCTGGGACGGCTACACCGTGACGTCGCTGCTGCCGGCGGCGGTGCTCGTGCGCCTTTGGCGAAGGGCGACCGAACGGCGCGATGCGCCTCCCGTGGCCGACACGCGCGCGACCGCTCCGTGGCTCAACCGGCTCTTGCTGCGCATCCTCAGGCTCGAGTCGTCGACGTTTCCCAAGGTGCGCCCGTGGTGCGGACTCACCGTGCTCGCGGTCGCCCGGAAGCCCGAATGAGGCATGCCCGGCAAAGGCTTCGCGATAGAATGGCGGCATGTCCGCACCCCGAACCGCCGCGATTCGCCGCGAAACCAACGAGACCCGGATCACGCTCGAGATCGATCTCGACGGCGATGGATCCTCCAACCTGCGGACGGGCGTCGGTTTCCTGGACCATATGCTCAGCCATGTCGCACGACATGGTTTGTTCACGTTGACCGTGGTGGCCGAGGGGGATCACCACATCGACGACCACCACA
>JBJTRZ010000368.1:0-11565 GCA_046076415.1 Armatimonadota bacterium | reverse complement strand
CGGGCCAGGGGCAACTGAAGGCCGACATCTTCGACCTTCCCGACTTCCTCGCCATGCGTGCCTCGGCGCAGACCGGGTCCCCGGTGCGCCCCAGCCGCGACTTCCTGCGGCCCGGCGTGCCGGCGACGGGACCGTTCCTGTCGCGCGCCGCTCAAGGCAAGCGCAACTTCTTCGAATTCGGGGAAGCGATTCCGATCGTGGTCTGGGACGTCACGGTGCGCAGCAGCTACGACGCCGCCACGCCACCTGCTTCGATCCCGATTATCCCTCCTGCGTTCCAGGTGACGATTCGCTTGACCCCGCGCGGTGGGCAGACGGTGACGCGAACGATCAACCTCGAGCGAGCGGGAGGCGGTCCAATATCCACCTACCCGTACGATCGAACCTATTCGGTTCCGCCGTCGGACACACCGGCCGGGCATGAACCGGCGCAACTCGGAATGGCTTTCTTTGAATTCCGTGTCGATGGCTCCGCGGGACTTCCGGTCACGCCGGGCGTACCGATCGAGGTGCAGGTCACGGCGCAGCCGCCGGTGAGCGTGCCCAACAGCGATCCTCGGACCGGACCTCAGATCATCGCCACCGTAACCGGCGGTGCCTTCGAGAATCAGGTGCTCGATCGCCGCAATCCCGTGTTCTTCGTCGCGAATCCTCTCGCGATCCAGGGCTATCTCGTCGACACGCGGACGACCGCGAACGGCGCCGCGCCGGTCAGCGTTGCCAAGACCGCGGGAGATCCGCCCGCGAACGGTATTGGTCCTTTCCACGTCGGGGATGCGGCGAAGGCGCTGGTTTCCACCGCCTCGTCGGGCCTCGTCGACCCCGACCGTTCCGGAGCGGAATACGCCCAGGCGCTTGGCAACGGCAACACCGTCGTCCGTTTCGACCCGGATCCCTACGTCACGGCGGCGGGTTCGTTGTCGCGCAACCCCCGGTTCCTGCAGCGTCTCCGCGACGCCTCGGGTGGCGACGATCCCACGTATTTCTTCCCGGTCGCCACCTCGGCCGGCTATGTCAACCACGGTCAATCCGGTTCGACCGATGTCTCCAACACCCAGCGCAACCTGCGGGTCGTCAATCGCAGCCTCGTGGCCAGCCTCAACCGGGTTCGAGTCGAGGTCATGGACGACTTGATCTGGCGGTGGTGGCCGGGCGCGATTCCGAACGCGGATGCGGGTTCGGGCAACGTTCGCCTGACGCCGGTGGGCATGGGCCCCGACGGTCGGATCAATCCGCTTCCGTGGGAAACCCCGGTGGCCGAGCCGCAACCGTGGAAGCGGCGTGCGCTTTCCGCCGCGACCGGAACGGTTCTGGCGCTCGGCAATATCAGCCCGGATTATCCGGACATCATCGCCGCCTCCGCCTCGCTGCAAGGACAGCAGACCGTTTCCGTGCGCATTGGTGGATCCGACGCCGTGCTTGGTTCGGTAAACCTGCCCGGTGCCGGAACCATCGATCTGGCGGCGAACCCGTATCCGGGATTCATCGTGAATCCGCTTTCGACCGTCGCCGGGAATCTGGCCGCCACGGCTTCCGTGCGCGTTCCGAGGTATCAACCCGCGAACCTGGTCGCGATGCATAGCCTGACATCCACCTACGAGGCGCCCTCGGTGGAGGATGGCGCCGAGGTGCTCGTAGGCAATGGCCCGGTCCAACTGCCGCGCGGCATCGGCGAGCGCAAGTTGCAGACGTGGAATGGCTCCGCCTTCAACGGTGGCGGTGCGATCACTCCGTACGGTTACACGAGCCGGATGCGGGTGTTCGTCGACGCGAATGGCAACGGGGTCTGGGACAACCAGAACGGCGAGGAACCCTACCGCGTCGTCGAGATATGGATGGGCGTTCCCGTCGACATGGGACTTCGTTCCAACGAGACCCCCGTTGATCTGGGCGCGTTGCCGGCTGGATTCGGCATTCAAAACGGCAATTTGGGCTACGCCGGAACGATCACCGCGGCGGAGCAGGCGGGACTTGCGCCGCCGCCGTTGCGCGATCCCTACGGACCGTTCTTCCGGCCGTTCACCGTGCAGAACACGGGCAACGTCAACCTCTGGAATCTGCGGGCGTCGCAGCGGGTCGAGTTCCCGACCACGTCCACCCCGGGCACCGGCGGCGAGTTCTACCTGTTCGGCATGCGCTCGGAGACGGTGGACCCGCGCTTAGGGATCCTGAGCTATGGCGCGGATCCGAATGCCGCCCTCGGCAACGTGATGCCGCAGGTGGTCACCTCGCTCGACAAGTCGTACGACGGGATGTGGGATGAGTGGTATCGAACGGGCGCGGATCCGGTGCTGAGGACCTTGATGGATTACAACCTCGGCGGACAGACCGTGTACCAGCGTTACTACGCGCCGCTCGCCGGTCGCCACACGTTGCACAAGGCGCGGCCCGGGTCCACTTCCCCGGCGGTGCTTGGCAAGCCGGATTTGCCGGCGGCCCAGTCCCTGGTTCCGTACGGATTCGTGGCTCCCGAGCCGGTCAAGCCGATGATCGGCATGGCGGTGCCCCACGGAACTCCCGCTGGGATTTATCAGAGCCGTCTGGCGGCCCGAGCCGGTGGACCTCCGATGCTCTCCGTGTTCGAAGACCACGATACGGATCCGACCAACGGTTATCAGGCGGTCCCGGTGCTCAACGGGGACGGAACGATATCTCCGGCCGGGCCTCGGTATGCGGGAATCAATGGAACCGACGCGAACGGGAACTTCCGGTATCCCGGGGTTGCTCCGATCCTGCCTGCGGGTGGTGAAACGGTGCTTCGGGCGAGGGCGGTCCTGCGGGATGCGTCGAACAACGCGGTGGGCTACGAATACCAACCGCATACCAGTCCCGCGATCGATGTGAAGGTGACCGTGGCGGAGACTCCGATCACCGGACAGTTCCCCGCGTACGACCCCACCCAAGTCGCATTCACGGGACTCTTGCCCGGAATCGATCCGTTCCCGATCGTGGGCGCGGACAACCGTCCGGCGTCCGCGATTTCTCCGGCCGCCTATCGGGGCGCCAACGGACGACTGAACGTCTATTTCTCCCGCAACTCCACGGAGTCGGGGGATGCGCTGACGGGTCCGGGAGCGCCGTACCGGCTCTTCCACACGCACATGAATTGGAACGAGTCGCTCGGAACGTTCGTGGCGGCCGACTTCGGTACTCCGGTGGCGAATCCGTTCGCCAACACCGGCCGGTGGTTCACCCCTCCCGCGGAAATCACCGCGACGGGAACCCCAACGGAGATCAACACCGCGCCGTCGGTGCTGCAGGTCGCTCCGGGCGCGAGCAACGGACTCCTCCTGTGGCGCAACTCGGTCGCGGTGCCTGGCGCCGGGCCGGTAGACACGCTGTACTACGCGCGTCTCGACGCGAACGGTGTTCCCGCCGCGATCGAGCCGTGGTATCGAAACCCGGATCCCGGGATTCGTCGCCACGCCCCGCGCGCGGCCTACGACCCGGTCATCGGCACCACGTTCGCTTTCTATTACGGCGGTGGCACCGGCAAGTGGCGGTTGTACTACAGCCCGCGGCGTGCGGATGCGTTCGGGGTTCCCACGGATGCGGCGAGCGATGGGGCGAATCGACAGCTGGGTGAATACGCGCTGGACCTTCCGGCGTCCCTCACCTCCGCGTCGGAGCCCTCCGCGGTGATCCGTCGGCTGGCAACCGTCGGGAACGGCAATGTTCCCGTGGTGGATGTGACATTCACCGGAAATCTGCGCACGGATCGCGACCCGGACATCTTCATGATCCGTTATGCGGTTGCGGGTTCGGGCAAGGATGCGCGGCTTCGTCCGCTCACCCTGCCGTTGATCCGCAACGAGCGTCTGGTTCAGGAAGGGCGCGACCTGATCTGGCACGGTCGGCACGTGGCTTGGGTTCGCAACCTGTCCACCCCTGCATTCCTTCCCGCGATCACGATCCAGCGGATCGATGGTTCGGTGACCACGACCAACCCGGGACGATGGCAGGTGGACGCGGCGACGGAAACGCTGTTCCAGGCGATTCCCTCCGGGGGTGGCGTGCTCTACGTTTACGTGGACACGACCACGGGAACGGTCCGATTCCGCGGTGCCGGCGAGCCCGGTGGTCGCGACTCGGTGGTCGCCAACTACCAGCCTCAAGCGTACCGATTGACCGCCGACGGGGCGCCCGACAACGGAGCCGTCAGTTTGGTGGACAACCGGCCGCTGGTGCCCGGCGACGGTCTGCAGTCGGGCGTCGTTCGCCGACCTTCGGCCACACCGGTGACCACGGGCCGAATGTGGACATTCTGGACCAAGGGGGCCGTACCGAACCGTCCCGCGGGCCTCTACTTCGCGGTTCGCCGCGTTGGCATCGACCTGCGATCGGACGCTTTGCAGCCCTCGGGCAGGCTCGCCTCGACCGAGTCGATCCAGCTCTTGCCGCCGGGATCTCCCGGTGCGAGCCAAGTACCCGCGATCGGTGCGTTGACCGTCGCCGGGATCGGGGCGGTCCCCTACGATGTCGATTACGTCAATGGTCGCATCTACGTGGACCCGGCATACGAGGGGCTCGACGTGACGGTGCAGTACACGGCGGTTCGCGGAAACGCCACGGCGGTCCGCACAGCCATCGCGCCCCTGCAGTATGTCGATGAACTCGCGCCGACCGACGCTCCGTCCCTCGGGGTTCAGGTTCCGATGCAGCGCACCGTGAACGAAGGTCAGGTGGCCGCGTTCCTCGATCTGTACGACGGGTACGCGTCCCTAGGCCGCTCCAACGGCCCCGCGCCTGCGCTGGATCCGACCCTGGTTCCGGGGAAGGTCTGGATGTTCTGGACCAGTTCGCGGGGTCGGGTTGGCCGAGCGGCGACTCCGGGGGCGTTGCTCCCGGCCGGATTCGACCTGCTCTACCAAACTTTGGCGCCGAATTTCGAACTGGCGAGCTTCTCGGGTCTTCCCTGAGGCGATCCCGGGAAACATCGACGGCCTCGGGGAATTTCCCCGGGGCCGCCTTTTTTAGGAGGGGCGATCATGTGCGGACGATTCACCCAGCACCACGACCAATCGGAACTCGAGGCCCGGTTCCGCGCCGTGGGGAGCCTGTTTCCCATCGAACCCCATTGGAACATCGCGCCGGGCCAACCGATCGTGGCGTTGGTTCCCCATGGCCCGGAGGGGGTGCGCCTGCTCGAGCCGCTGCGGTGGGGGCTCGTACCGTCCTGGGCACGCGATGACTCGATCGGCAACCGATTGATCAATGCCCGGAGCGAAACCGCGGCCGAAAAACCGTCGTTTCGGACCGCGCTGAAACGTCGCCGATGCCTGATTCCCGCCGATGGTTTTTACGAATGGGAGCGTTCAACCCGGCAGCCCTGGCATGCGCATCTGCGAGAGGGGGGGCTGTTCGCGATGGCGGGACTTTGGGAGGAATGGCTCGCACCGGATGGCTCGCCCCTCCGGACCGCCGCGATTCTGACCACCGAGGCGAACCCTTTGGTGGCCAAGATCCACGACCGGATGCCGGTGATCCTTTCGCGCGAAGACGAAGCGGCGTGGCTGGCACCCGGCGAATTGTCCGCGGAGGTACGGGAGCGTATTTGCAGGCCGTTGCCGGCGGAGGCCATGGCGATGGTGCCGGTGCATCGAAGGGTCGGAAGGGTTTCCGAGGATGATCCCGCGTTGTTGGAGCCGGTGCGCCTCGATGGCAATGTCGATTCCGCACGGGGTTTGTTCGACGCGTTTCCGGTGGACCCGACCGAGGCGACGCAGTGATGGGGGCATCGCCGGTTGCGTTTCGTTTCTGTCCCATGTGCGGGATCGCGATTGAACCAGGGCCGGGTGGCGAACGGTTTTTCCGTTGCGATGGGTGCGGGCACGAGGTATGGCACAACGTGGGGGCGTCCGTATCGGTGATCGCGGAGGACCAAGCGGGGCGGATCGCGGTGGTGGTGCGGGCCAAGGAGCCGGCCCGGGGTGCTTGGACGTTGCCGGGTGGCTTTGCGGAGCCCGAAGAGGACGCGGAGTCGGTCGGTCGGCGCGAGGCGGCCGAGGAGGCGGGCCTGCGGCTCGGCGCAATGCGGTTCGTGGGTGCGTGGCCGAATCGGTACGTTTATGCCGGAGTCGCGTACCCGACGCTTGATTTGGTTTTTTCGGCGCTGGTTGTGGGGACGGTGCACGCGGGCGGTAGGGACGAGGGCGAGCTGCTTTGGGTCGATCGTGCGGATTTGGATCCGGCTCGATTCGCTTTTGCTTCGCTGGCCGAGGCGATACGGGTTTGGCGGGGGTTGCCGGGAGCAGGTGCCGTCAGTTTCTCCGGGCATCCGTCGAACGGATGATGCCCGACACCGAAGTCTTGTCGAAGCCCTTGTAGCCTTCCCAGCGTTGGAGTATTTCCAAGTGGCTGCCTTTGGCGCCTTCGGTCTGGAATCGCTGTGCCTCGCCTTTGGAGATGCGCCCACTTGCCACCAATGCGTCGAGGCGCGCCGGATCCACCGACCATATCTCGGCTTCGGTGAACGATTGACGCAGCATCGGAAGGTCCGTGAACGGCGACATGACGCCTCCGCCCGCCGCGATGCATTGATCGCGGACGATGTCGTGCAGGAACTCGCATTCGAGGTGGTGGAGGCCGGCGGTGGCGATCGAGGATCCGTGGAGCCCGCACCAGAGGCCGATGGTTCCGAGCGTGGCGCGGTCCGGAAGCGCGGTTCGCGTAAAATCGACCTCCGATTCCTCCGGGGCCAAGTCGACATCGGCGCAAACGACGACCCGCGTGTCGGGATGATCGAGGATTTGCGCACCCCATCCGGCTTCGGGCCCCGCGTGGAACCGTTCCCGAGCCACGAAACCCATGTGGACGAGGGCTTGGATGAGCGGTCGAAACGTGGGGCGGGCGGTTCGGTAGGTGTGGTGGTCGTGGTTGGCCCAGCCGATACCCACGGTGGATTGCCGCGTCCCCTGCCATCGGGCGAGCGCGTTGCGCCGGAAATAGTATCGTCGCTCCGATGCGAAAAACTCTTCGACCGCACGTCCCTTGCCGAGGAGTCGCGCCGCGTGATCGAACGCCCGGAGGGTTTCCGCAACCACATCGGACTCGGGGAGGGTGCGTGGGCGGTTGTCGAACGCGTCGCGGAGCCAAGGAAGCGCCGAGCGCGCCTCGGGATCGAGGTCGGAGGGGGCGTAGCCGGCCGTGCCGCGTCGTTCGATCGGCATCAGTTCGCCCACGGTCAGTGCCACATGCCCACAGCGGTAATTCGCCTCGGTTTCGCCGTGCACGGCGTCGAGGTTCAGGGCGTGTGCCTCGGCGAACGCTTCGATGGATTCGATCCCGAGCGCGAGCACCGTCCTTTCGCGTTTGAAGCGCAGGGCGGGGAGCCGCGCGCCGGGGTGTCGCCAGACGCGATCCCCCTCGGGAAGACGGGTTTCAACGAGGCCGAGGTCGGCGAGCAGGGGAGTGGGAACGCTGCCCTCGGGGATCACCCAGTGGTCGACGAGCACGGCGATATCAACTCCGACGGCCGCGAGTCGACCTCGCATGGCTTCGAGGGCCGGGTTCGCCGCGACGAATTGGTCGAGCAGGCTTCGGAAGAAGGCGTCGGCTTCGGGGCAGCGCGGCCACGGCGTCGAGGGTTCCATGCGCGAAGGTTTCCGTGGCGAAAGCTCCGCCACCTTCCCGGAAGAGGGTATGTTGTGGCGATGTTTGACGTCGGATCGAGGAACGTGGGCGGGAGGAACCGTTCGTGAATCCGTCGTCTCCGCGCCGGGGGGCGGCGCGTTCGTCCGTTCGGCGGGACTCCGCGGTGGCGGTTCCCCCGCCGCGTCCCCGCCGTCGCCGGCGGGCGCGCGGCCCTCGGTGGATTTGGATGGTCATGGGCCTCGGCGCGATGGGATGGGTGGTTTGGTCGCGCGGGTGTGGCGGGCGGTCGGTGGTTGCGCCTTTCGTGGACGTGGTTCCGCGACTCGCTCCGGACGCCTTGGCCGGGACCACGATCGTTTTGGATCCGGGGCATGGGGGTACCGATCCGGGCTCGATGGAGGGCGGAGTGGGCGAGGCGGCGTTGACGTATCGGATGGCCGCCACGCTGCGGGAGGTGTTTTTGGCGGCGGGTGCACGCGTCTCGACCACGGTCCGGGCGGAGGGTCTGTCGGGTGCGTTGCGGGAAGGCGTTGGCGAAGCACCGTTGGCCTTGCCGCGCGATGCGGTGTTCAGTGTGGACGGCGCCCCGGTGAAGGTGGATTCCGTCGACCATGATCACCTCTACCGCCGGGCGGATGTGGGCGCGGCGGCCTGGCGGGGTCGTTCTCCGGGGGAGCGGGTGTTGTTCGTATCGGTGCATTTCGATGCGGTCCCGGCGACGGACGTGCGGGGAGCCGCGGTCCGGGTAGATCCTCGTGGAGAGGTTCCCGCGGTCGCACGGCAGGTGTCGCGCTGGTTGGTCGCGTCGGGAATTTCGGGGTCGCGTCCGGTGATCGGCCCTCAGGAGCTGGGGGTGTTGAACCCGCTCCGGAATCCGGTGCCCGAGCGGTTCCTGCTGGAACTGGCGACCTTGACCGATGGGGCCGACCGGGCGTCGGTGATGTCCTCGGCATGGCGCTGGCGTGCGGCGCGGGCGGTGGCGGCGGCGATTGCGGGGATCGAGCCCCCTGCGGTGGGAGTGCGCAACGACCGAAATTGATACGGAAAACCGGCAGGTCCGGGTGTATAATGGTGCGTCCGCGTGGGTGCGGTCGCTCTTTTCGTTGGCTGTGGCGCGGGGTCGAATGTCTCGCCGCCGGCCCGATGGGAAAGGAAATCAGTCAGACCATGGGTCTCAACCGCTCTCGTGTTCCGGCCCGCGGCCGTCGGTCCTCGTGGATCGCCACGGCCACGTTCCTCGGCATGGTTGCCGTCGGCGCCGGGTCGTCGCTCGCGGTCCGCGCCAATCAGGACGGTGCGCCGGCGGTCTCGTTCACGCTGTACCGTGGCGAGGGAAATTCCGGAAACGTCCGTCTCTCGTCTTGGGGCAGCGGGTCCGCCGTTCCCACCTCGGACAACGTGTTGCTCGGCGACGCCGCGATCAAGGTGACCACCCACGGCATGTTCCAGGGCGGCCGCATCGATTTCAAGGAACCGGTGGATCTCACCGCGGCGCTCGCCAACGGACGTACCTATGTCCGGTTGATGACGCGTTTCAATTCTTCGTCGGGGTCGAATGTGACGGGCTCCTTCCCGGGCGCTCCGGGTGGTTTTGGTGGCGAAGGGGGATTCTCTTCGACCGGCTCGCTCGCCAACAAGGCTCCGTTCGAGCGCATGCGCTTCCTGGCGATCCTCTCCGACGGCCGGCAGATCGAGTTGATCCGCCCGCTCGACATGAAGCCCACCGACGATCCGGATGCCTACATGCCGATCACCTTCCCGGTGGCCGCGTTGAAGAAGGCGACGGGCGGTACGCTCGCGTCGGGCAAGCTCAAGAGCCTGGTGATTTGCGGTGACAAGTACCAGCAGTTCCAGATCGGCGAGATCCAAGTGATCACCGACGACAGCGAGATCGACGTGGCGCCGCTGGAGCAGATCGATGCGTTCGCCGACAACGATATTCCGTTCCAGGGAGACGCGGAAGGGGGCGCAAGCACCCTGAAGTTCACGTGGGACTGGGACGCCGCCGACGGAACTCAGGAAGACGCGGTCGGCCGCTCCGTGAACAAGGTTTTCAAGAAGGCCGGCAAGACCGTCGTCACCCTTACGGTCTCCGATGTCGACGGGCTCAAGAAGCCCCAGAGCGTGAAGCTCGAACTCGACGTCGCGCCGTAATCCACGCGCCGTATCCACGGGCCGCGGATCTCCAACCCGGAGATCCGCGGCCCGGTTGTTTTGGCGGGCGGGGGCGTGTCGCCGACTGCCCCCTCTAGTCCGGCGGGTAGGTCCCGACATCGAGCGTGCGCGCCGGAACCACGTCCACATGACCGAATCGGCCGCGCAGCTCCGCGTGGCATTTGCGCCGGTCCCCGACGACCACGACGCTGGCGACATTTGCGGCGAGGCGCCGGCGGACGACCGCCCGGACGGCGTCGCCGCCCACGGTGTTGATACGTTCCGCCAGCGCGGTTGTTTCCTCGAGCGGGATGCCGAGCCCCGCCAAACCGAGCAATTCGCCGGCGGTGCCGGCCCCGGTTTCCATGAGGCGCAGCATGGGGCCGACCAGGGCGGACTTCCGGGCGGCCAGCTCCGCGGGCGAGAGCGGGTCGAGCGGAAGCCGTTCCAACGTGGCGACCATCAGTCCCGCCACCTTCGCGGCCGCGTCGTCGCGGGTCTGCGCCGCCAGCACCAGCGGTCCGGCACCGCGCTGGGCGGCGAGCACGCTCATCGCACCGTAGGCCAGCCCACGTTCGATCCGGATGATCTTGTTGAGCCGCGACGAAAAACCGCCTCCAAGCACGGAATTGGCGAGCATCGCAGTCGCGAAATCCGGATCGTTGCGCGCCATTCCGGGGCGGCCCACGCGCACGGCGGCCTGACCGGAATCCGGGTTGTCCACCAAAACGACGCGCCGCTGGATGGGCGGGACCTTGGGCAACGGGCGACGGCGAGGCGCGGGCCCGCGGGCGTTCCAGGACGCAAACGTCGACTCCGCCGCGCGCTGCATGGCGTCGTCATCGACATCGCCGACCACGACGAGCGTTGTCAAGGCCGGATGGAATGTTCCGGCGTGCCAAGCGATGCACCCCGCCTGATCGATGCGCGCGATGCTTGCCGGCGTGCCTTGCACGCGATTGCCGTAGCCGGAGTTGCCGTAGAGGAGGCGACGGAGCACCGAGCCGGCGATTTCCCCGGGGTCCTGGAGATCGATGCCGGCCAGCGAGCGTCGTGCCCCGCGCACGCGCGCGACTTCGTCGGGAGCGAACACCGGATTGCGCACGACGTCGGCGAGGAGGGCGAGGGCGGGGGCAAGCCGGGCGGCGGGAACCGTGATCGATAGCGAGACGGTATCCCGATCCGCGCCCGCCTCGAGCATTCCGCCCAGCGATTCCGCTTCCTCGGCGATGCGTTGCGCGGACCGTGTTTTGGTTCCCCGGAGCAGGAGATCCGCCGCCATGTCGGCGAGGCCCGCTTTTCCGGAAGGATCGTGGGCCGCGCCCCCGGGGACGACGATTCCGAGCGTGACCAAACCGGTGCCCGGCTTGGGCGCGCCGATGAAGCGAAGGCCGTTGTCCATGCGCGCGGACCGGAGCGAAAGCGGGGCCGCCGGTCGGGGCGCGCCGGGCGCGGGCGGCTTTTCATTGGGTGCGGGCGGAGTTTCCTTGGGCGCCTTCGCCGCGGCGCCGTCGCGGGACGCGGGCACGTTCGCCTTGCCCCGGGTCGCCACGACCACCGTTCGATTTTCCTTGCGAAAGAGCTGGGCGGCGGCGGCCCGTACGGACTCGGGCGTGGCCGCGAGCAATTCGGCGAGTTCCTTGTCGGAATGCCCCGGATCTCCGTGCACCACCGCGCCGTCGCCGAGGATGCGGGCGATTCCCGAGGCGGTTTCACGCTCGGCGAGCCAGGATGCGAGGATGCGATCGCGCGCGCGCTCCAACTCGGGGGTCGGCACGGGGTTGGTGGCGAGCGCGGAGGCCACGTCGTGGAGGTCGT
>JBJTRZ010000367.1:0-5055 GCA_046076415.1 Armatimonadota bacterium | reverse complement strand
TCCGGGCCGCAGGGAAGTGCTCGTCGGCGCGTCGTCGCGGGATATCCGCCTCCGCGGCTAGGCCGCGGTGCCGAGAGGAAAGACGACGGGCGGCGCGGAACGCTGACCCGATGTCTTGGGAAACCATCGCGCCCGACGTGTGGCGCCACCGCGACAGCTGCAATGTCCATGCGGTGCGCACCGCCGGGGGCATGTTGGTGGTGGATGCGGGAACGGGAGCTTGGCTCGAGGCGCTCGACGAACTTCCGGCTCGCCCGGCGGCGCTTGCCTGCACCCACTACTTCCGCGACCATTCCGCCGGCGCCGTGGCCGCCGCCGCAGCGGGCCTCGCGATCTGGGTCCCCGAATACGAGGAGGCCCTTTTCGCCGATCCCGAACTGCATTTCGGGCAACGCGAAACCCATATCGTCTACGACAATATCTGGGACCTGTACGCTCCCATCGACGGCGTACCCGTGGCTGGACTGCTGCGCGACCACGACCGCCCCGCACTCGGCGGCGTCGCGGTGGAGGTCCTGCCGCTCGGAGGTGCCACCCCCACCCAGGTCGGCCTCGGCGTGGTGATGGACGATGGGTGCCGGGTGTTGTTTTGCGGGGAAACCATCCACTCGCCGGGACGCATCCCGCGCGTGGCTCCGCTCCAGTACAACTACAACGACCTGCTCGGCGCCGTTCAAGTGCTGGAAAGCCTCCGACTCGTTCGCGCGTGGAAACCGGACCTGATCCTCCCCAGCCTCGGCGAGCCGATCGCGACCGACATCGACGGTGCCCTCGGCGCACTGGAGGAGAACCTGCACGCGGCGATCGCGCTGCGTCCCGGGGAAACGTCGATGCTCCCGCTGCTCGGCGACCATCCCTTGGTGCGGATCACCGACCACGTGTGGAGCGACCCGGATTGCTCCGCCAACACCGTCTACGTGATCAGCCGATCCGGGAAGGCGCTCGCCCTCGACTACGGCTACCACTGGGTGAACAATCGGGCCTGTTCGATGGTTTTCGAACCGGAACGCCGGCGGGCGAAGCTCCACGGCCTCGGGGCGCTCCGACGCCAATTCGGGATCGATCGCATCGACACCGTGCTGGTCAGCCACTTCCACGACGACCATGTCAGCGGAATTCCCCTGCTCCAGCGACTCCACGACACGCGGTGCTGGGCGGCCGAAAACTTCGCGGACATCCTCGAACATCCCGATGCGTCGGTTTTTCCCTGCACGTGGCCCCAGCCGATCCGCGTCGACCGGCGCCTGCCCCTCGGCGAACCGTTCCAGTGGGAGGAATACACATTCCATCTGCATCCGATGGACGGACACACGCGCTTCGCCGCGCTGATCGGCTTCGAGGCCGACGGCATCCGATTCGCGCACACGGGCGACCAGTACTTTTTTCTGAACGACGGGCCGTACGAAACGCGGGGACGAATGCAAAACCATGTCTACCGCAACGGTGCGACGGTGCGCGGCTATCGCCAAAGCCGCGATTGGCTCGCCGGGTTCCGGCCCGACATCGTCCTGCAAGGCCACCAGGCACCATTCCACACCGACGCGGCGTTCTTCGCGCAAATCGCGGCTTGGAACGACGATTACGAGACCCTGCACCGACGCTTGAGCCCCCTCGGCGACGACGAAATCCACTTCGACCTGGACGCATGGGGCGGGTGGATCGCACCCTATCGGAACCACGTGGCGGTCGGCAACGCGATCACCGTCACGGCAACCCTGCGCAACCCGATGCCCCGCCCCGCCCGGCTCCGCGCCCGTCTCGTGGGTCCGCCGGGTTGGACGGGAGCGAGCGTGGAAGTGCACGCCGATGCCCGGGCCGAAGTGCCCGTGCCGCTATCCATCCAGCCCGGCGGCCCGTGTCGCCGCAGGGCATTCGCCGTCGAATTGTTCGTCGACGATCGACCGTTCGGTCAGGTCGCCGAGGCCCTCGCCACCGTGGGCGGGGAACGTTTCTAAGTATCCGGAGGTTTCCTATGTTCCATCGTCGTGCCATCACCCACCGCTTCCTCGCCTGCGGCGCCCAAACCCGCATCGTCGAGGCCGACGGCCGTGTTTCGTGGACCTATCCGCTGGGCACGCGCGACGGATTCGTGCTTCCCGGAGGCAACCTGCTCCTTGCGATCACGCGCGGCCAGCAAGGCTTTCCCAAGGGTGGAATCCGCGAAATCACCCCGGAGGGCCGGATCGTGCTCGAGGTGCAGGGCACCCAGGACGAGGTCGACACCGCGGACCGCCTCCCCGACGGCTCCACGGTCTACACCGAGGCGGGACCGAACCCGCGCCTCGTGGTGGTCGACCGCCGAGGCCGCGAAACGGGGGGCTTCCCCCTCTCGTCGCAGCGCGGCAACACGCACATGCAGCAGCGCATGACCCGGCACCAATCCAACGGCAACTTCATCGTGCCCCATCTGCTCGATCGGATCATCCGGGAATACACCCCGGACGGCACCTGCGTTTGGGAGGCGAAGACCCCGAACATGCCCTTCACCGCGATCCGCCTGCCCAACAACCACATCCTGGCCGGGTGCACCCATGGAAATCTGGTGGTCGAACTCGATCGCCGCGGACGCATCGTCTGGTCGCTCGAGAACAAGGACCTTCCCTCCCCCACGCTCAAGGACTGCTGCGGAGTGCAGTGGCTCCCGAACGGCAATATCGTGGTGACGTCGTACGCCACCGGCCGCGGCGAGGTGAAGTTGCAGGAGATCACCCGGGACAAGCAGGTGGTCTGGTCGCACACCGACCAGAATCCCTTCGGCATCCACCACTTCCAGATCCTCGACACCAACGGCGTCCCGGTGCCCGGGCGGGCGCGGAAATGATCCCGCTGGCCCAACCGGGACCGATGACCGATCTCGAACGGTTCACGTTCGACACGTTCGGGTACCTGGTGATCCCCAATGCCCTGTCGGCGCGGGAGGTCGAGGCGCTGCTCGAGGCGGCCCGGCGCGCCCACGGCCGCCATCCGGAGGGCGAATGGCGCCAACTCGGTGCGTTGTACGAAACCGAGCCCGCGGTCGAGCCCCTCATCGACCATCCGTCGGTGCTGCCCAAGGCCCGCGCGCTGCTCGGGGACCACTTCATCGTTCAAAGTAGCTGGTGCACCAAATCTCCGGCGGGTTTTCCCGGGGGCGGATGGCATCAGGACGGTTCGGCGCCCTATGAATTCCGGCGTCTGGCCACCCCGGTACCGTTGGTGCAACTGCGCGTGGGCTACTTCCTCACCGATCAATCCGAACCGGATATGGGCAACATGGTGATGATCCCCGGCAGCCACAACGCGCGGCTGCCGCTGCCCAAGGGCACCGGCGACCTGCCGATCCAGCACGTGGTGACGGGACGTCCCGGCGACGCATTGCTGTTCCACCAAGGGGTCTGGCACAAGGGAACCACCAACCAGCGGGAGTTCGCCCGGTACATCCAGCATGTCGTCTACGCCCCGCCGTGGCTGATCCCTTCGGACCGGTCGAGCAACGATCCGGATTTCCTCGCGCGCACAACGCCGCTGCGCCGGGCGTTGCTCGGCGAATGGACCCGTCCCGACGAACCGTTCGGCGCCGGCTACGCCCGACCGCCGTTCCCCGACTAACGGCGCCCCGGGGGGGCCGGCACGGCCTCGGGGAAACGTTTCCAGTCGGGCAACGTTTCCTCGAGGATTTCGCGCAGCGCCCGCCGATCGTCGGCCGAGAGATGATCGTAGGACGCGGCGGGTTCCGATGCGCCGAGTAGGGTGCGCAGGCGGCCGATCACGTAGGCTCGGGCTTCGGTGGGCAACGCCGCGAACGCGTCGGAGTGGATGAGAAAACTGCAGGGGTACCGGAAAAGCCGCGTCCGCAGATCGAATTGGCGCAAGGAACGTCCGTGACGGTCGCGCGCGCCCCTGGCGGCGAACGTCCGCGTGAAGTCGGACGAACCGGTCACCGGAGAAGTCAACGGCGCTTCGCGCACGAAGAGGAGCGCCTCGACCAACGGCTCGCAAACACTTCGAATGCGCCCGCGAGTCGATTCCGAAAGTCCCTCCCCCAAGCGCCCAAGGCTCTCGTCGATGATGCGCTGATCGGCGAGCGCCAATCGGGTGCCCCATCCGGCGCGCACGATGCGGTTGTGCACGCGGGCTTGATGCTGCAGGACGAGTTGCGCCACGATGTCGCTGCCGGGAGCGAGGTACGGGCGCGTGTCGACGAAGTCCGAGAGATGGGAACGGTTGGCTCCGGGTTCCCGGTCGAGGGTGGCGTACCCATCGCCGCCGCGCGTGAACGCGTTGCCCATATGGCGCATCGAACCGTGGGCGCCGGTCACGTACCAACCTCCGAAGCGCTCCGTCCACGGCGTCTCGTCCGTCACCAAATAAGTGCCCGCGCCGAAATCGGGTCGCCCGTCCGAGGTGGGAAACACGCTGCGCACCATGTGGCCGGGCACTCCCGAGGTCATCCCCGACTCGTGGCACTGCAGACAGTCGTAGGTTTGGCGAACGAATCGGGGCTTCCCGCCGGGAACGTTGCGCAGGATGTAGAACACGGCGCCGAGTTTCGGATCCACGGCCGAGAACTCGAGAATTTCGCTTCCCTGCACGTGCCCCACATAGACATCGTCGTTGAAAAAAATCGCCCGCGGCGCGCGCGGGGAAATCCGTTCGAGTTGGAAACTGGTCTTGGAGAACACCAACCCCTGCGAGGACACGGGCACCCTCAAGGCGGCCAAGATGTCGGGCAGGTAGCCATGCTTTCGATCGTAGGCCAGAACGCGCTCCCCGCGGTCCATGCGGGCTTGCAGCAGCGCAACCGGGTCCGTCGGCGTCGCCGTGAAATAGCCGACCAAGTCGCGCTCCCGGTCGTCCAAGGGCGTGGATCCCGCGCGTGTCGGAACGCTCGCCGCCCCGACCAGGCACAGGCCGGCCGCCCCCACCGCAAGCAGAGCCCTTCCTGTGACCGTTCGTAGATTCATGGTCGACTTCGTCCCCCGGTGTGCGGCGCTCGTCGTGGCCGCCGTGCGCGCGTGCCGGCGCGGTGATTCCCATGGATTATGCAATCCCCGCCCGCGCCGCGCCGCCTCCGCC
>JBJTRZ010000366.1:0-2768 GCA_046076415.1 Armatimonadota bacterium | reverse complement strand
ACGAGCACGACGAGCCCAATTCGGTTTTCATCCGCCTGCGGCGCTACGCGACCCGCGCGGAACTCGAGCGGGGGCGATGGAGTTGGGAGACCACCTTGGGCCGGGCCCTTGCCCCCACGGCCGAGGGCACCCCCACGTTCGAGCGCATCGAGCGCGACGCCATTCGGTTGCGCTTCCATTACTATCGCGACGGCGATGTGGACCGTGCGGCGTCGGGCATCCTGCGCGGGCTCGGCGACTGGACCGCGGCGCGGGACCCCACGATCGACGGTGCGGTGGAGGCGCGGGGGGTGCGCGGCAACATCGGCGGGCGGTGCCGGATTCGGCTCGGGGGACGGTATTGGTGGTTGCAGGAAGGGCAATTGCGCAAAAACGATTGGGCGAGCTGGCGAACGTGGCTGCTCGACGATCCGGTGCGGGGCGCGACCGCCATTCCGTTCTCCACCCATGCCGGCTCCACCGCGTTCGCGAACCCCTTCGCCACGGTGTTGCCCGGGGGGGCGGGCCGCCTGGTCGTCACGTATTTCGTGCCCTCCGAGGGTGCCGGTTCCGGGGAGGCGGGCACGGTGTTGTTCGTGAAATCGCTGGCGGGTTCCGGGCTCGGCTGAGCGAAGCGCGGGGGCGGGCCCCGTATTTTCCCCAGACTCAAGGTGCGCGTTTCCGCGACCGACCATTCGAGGAGCCCGGAAACGTTTTGGTGTGTCCGGGGGTTGAAAGCAGGCGACGATGCCGATCCGGGTGCTCTTCCTCAATACGCGCGACCAACGTGGGGCCGATGTCGATGTTCATTTGACATTGATGCGGCACTTCGCGCCGGAGCAGGCCGAGGTCCATTTGATCTCCAACTCCGAGGCGTCGGATGCCACCGCGATGCGCGCCATCGCCGAGTCGATGCCCCGGGTCCAATCGCGCTTCCTGCCGCTCGGCTTGCCCGCGGAGGCGCTTTCCGCCGGAGGCAAGGCGGCGAAGGCGCTGTCGGCGGCCCGCCTCGCCCGGTCGCTGGCCACCGTGGCCGCCCATGTCCGTCGCCACCGGATCGATCTGCTGCACGCCACCGACCGTCCCCGCGACGCGATGTCGGTGGTGCTGGCGGGCCGGCTGGCCCGGGTGCCGTCGCTCGTGCATATGCATTCCAGTTTCGGCGATCATCTTTCGCGGCCGACCCGGTGGGGTTTCCGCCACGCCAGCGCGATCGCCGGGGTTTCGAATTTCACCTGTCGGGGAATCGTTGGAATGGGCTTCGATGCGGCGAAGGTGCACGTGCTGCACAACGCCACGGATGTGGCCCATTTCGATCCGGATGGGTTCGAGCACGCGGGTCGTGGGGTGCGGGCTCGGTTTTCGATTCCCCTCGAAGCGCCGCTGATGGGCATTGTCGCGCGGATCAACCCGTGGAAGGGGCAGCGCGAATCGATCGCCGCTTTGGCGCGGCTGGAAGGAAGCCATCCGGAGGCGCGTTTGATGGTGGTGGGCTCGGGTCCGCCGTCGGAGGGCGAGGCGCTGCGGAGTTTGGCGCGCGCGGAAGGCGTGGCCGAGCGGGTGGTTTTCGCGGGGCGGCACGACGATGTACGGCCGTTTTTGGATGCGTTCGACGTGTTCGTCCATCCGTCGTTCGAGGAGCCGTTCGGCCTCGCGATCACGGAGGCGATGGCGATGCGCAAGGCGGTCGTCGCCTGCGACTCCGGCGCGTTGCCGGAGATCGTCACGCCCGGAGTGGATGGGGTTTTGGTGGCTCCGCGTTCGGCCGAGGCCGTCGCGGTTGCCGTGGAGGGGTTGTTGTCGAATCCGGAGGCGCGGGCGCGGATGGGCGAAAAGGCTCGGCGCACCGTGTCCGCGCGGTTCGTGCCGTCGGTCCAATGCGCGGCCGCGGCGCGGTTGTACGGTCGTATCGTGGAGACAGCGGGTAGGTCGGTGCCGGCGGCGGCGTGACCGTGGCACGATCCCTGCACGGGGATGAGGGAATGGCCTCGCCAAGGATGATTGCAATGCATAGTTTGATGTTGATCCTGCCGCCCGATTTGCCCGGTGCGAGCACGCAGCGGACCCAGTCGGCCGGTATCGGCGTGGCGGTGCCGCTGAAGTGGTACGAGAAGGTGCTGCGGGCGATTCCGGGCCGCAAGCGCCGCCTTGGTGGCCGCATGCTTCCGCACATGGACCTGCTCTACGCCGGTGCCGTGGCCGAGCAGCGCGGAGCCGTGGTGCGCCTGCTCGACATCGGTCTGGAGGGCTGGCAAGGCGACTCGGCCCTTTCCGGAGTCGACCGCGCGATTTCCGAGGTGCACACCTGCACGGGGCCCCTCTGGATCGCGGTGCAGGTTTCGATGCCGTCGCTCCTCCACGATCTCGCGTTCGCCCGCGCCGTCAAGGAGCGCCATCCCGAATCGCGCCTCTTCCTGGTGGGCAATGCGATCATGACGACGCTCGACCACTGGATCGACCGGGTGGAGGGCGTGGACGCCATCATTTTCGGCGAACCCGAAGAGGTCATCGCCGGTATGCTCGATGCGCCCGAGGGCGAGTGGAAATCGGCCAAGGGCGTGGTGGATCCCGCCACCTACCAAGGCGGCGGCGCGCCGAGCATCTTCGATGCGGGCATGGTGCGCTCGTTCGAGAACTGGGTGCGGGTCCGCAAATTGGCCGACCTTCCGCATCCGGCGTGGCACTTGGTGCCCTTCGAGCGCTACAGCCCCACGGGCAAGGCCTCCGATTGCGCGGTTTTCGTTCAGGCGTCGCGGGGATGTCCGATCGGGTGCACGATGTGCCCGTAC
>JBJTRZ010000365.1:0-2190 GCA_046076415.1 Armatimonadota bacterium | reverse complement strand
GGGGCGCACGCCGCGGCGAGCACGCCGGTTTCGTATTCGGCGGTGATCTCGTCGTCGGGAATCGGCTCCGTCATCCGCCGGCGCTCAGGTGGTGTCCCGGTAGCGGAACGCGTAGGTGCCGCTCAGTTTGTCGTGCCAGGTTTCCCCGTCGGCATCGAAGAGCGCCCATGCGTAGCCGAGGCCGAAGACAGCTCCCGAAAGCACGCTGGCGAGGCCGCGAACCATCACCGCCGAGAGCGGTGCGATGGTGCCGTCGCGGCGCAGCACGATCACCGTGGCGATGTACTTTCCAAGGGTTCGCCCATCCATGGAGATCAGGATGACTTGGTACGCGACGGATGCGACCAGCGCGGCGAGGAGGAAGCCGAGGAAAAGCAGCGACTTCGGCTGGCGCACGAACGTCCAGGACCACTTGTTGAGGGCCACGAACGCGAGGAGGACGAGCGCGGAGATTCCGCAGACCACGGCGAGGTCGCACAGGGCTCCGAGCAGACGGGCGGGAAATTTCGCGCGTTCGGCCCCGGACGACTCGATCACCGGGACCTTTTCGTAGTCCTCGTCCTTCTCCGCGGGGACCGCATCCTCGGGGGCGCAGGACTCGCAGTAGTCGATGCCCTCGAGATTGTAGGCGCAGTTGTCGCAGAGGCGCGTGGCGCAGGCCGCGCACGCGGTCGTGGCCTCGCGGTTGGCGTGGTTGACACAGGGAATCTTGCCGACCATGTGCGGGGCGATGAGCGCCGAACCGCACTTGAAGCACTTTTTGGTGCCGGTCTCGTTGGCGCTGCCACACTGCCTGCAAACCGTCATCGCGGGATTCCTCCGGGCGGTGGGATTCCGGTCATGAAATCCGGAACGTCAATTGGGTTCTGCCGAGGGTCATTGTAACTCCGTCTGTCAAGGCGACCCGCGCACCCGAGGACAGACGGGTCCCGGCCACCGACGTGCCGTTCGTGCTGCCCAGATCCTCGATCGCCCAACCGTCGCCCTCGCGCACGATCCTGGCATGCCGTCCCGAAAGGAACGCGTCCCCGCCCAGCACGATATCGGCGCCGGCCCGGCGACCCACGACCGCACCGCCCGCCGGAATCGGGAACACCTCGCCCGTGTCGCGCACCAGCCGCGGCGCCACCCATCCGCCCGCGGGCAACGCGGCCGGGGCGGGCGCACGGGTGTCCCGGGCCTCGATGCGAGGAGCCGTGGGCTCCGGGGCGCCGGGGATCGAAATCTTTCCCGCCACGGAACCGAAACGCACGGCCATGCCATCCGCGAGCACCATCCGTTCCCCGCCAGCCAAACGTTTCCCGCCCGCCCGCGTGCCATTCGTGCTGCCCAGATCCTCCAAACGTACCGTGCCCAGCGCGTCCACCTCGAACCGCGCGTGTCGGCGGGATACGGACGCATCCGGGAGCACGATGTCGGAGGATTCGCGGCCCACGGTGGTTGGTCCGGCGGCGAGCGGCCAGCGGGATCCACCGTCGAGCAGCAATGCCGGCGCCGCCCCGGGCGCCGAGCCGGCGACGGTGCCGCAGCGCAGGCCGCATTCTGGGCACCAAATCTCCCCGGCCGGCGCGGGCGTGCCGCACGCCGAGCAGGGCACCGCCGCGAACGCGGTGGTCCTCCCGTCGTCCTTGGGCAGAGGGCGCAGCACCCCGGCCGACGCGGTGGGCAGGACCGTGCGCTCGGCCGCCGCCTGCGCGGCCCGTTCGCGATCGTAGGCGGCGCGGCGGTCCGGGTCCTTGAGGGTGTCGAACGCTTCCTTGAGCCGGGCGAAGCGCGGCTGGTCCTGCTGCGCGTCGGGCACCAGCGTGCGAAACGCGGCGCGGATCACCGCATCGGGAGCGTCGGGCGCCACGCCGAGCAGGGCGTAGTAGTCGGGTGCCGTTTCCACGTCAGTGCTCCAATCCGCGACCCAGATCGTGCAACGTTCCCATCAGGGTCTTTTCCGCCGAGGTCGTATCGCCGCGGTGCATCGCGCGGGTCGCCTCCGCCACCTCCGCCGCCGCGCCGGTGCGCCCGGCCTCGGTCAGCAAAGCTTGGGTGCGCTCGAGGGTGGCCGCCACATCCGCCGCGGAAAACGCGGTGGTGCGCATTGCGGCCCGGGTACGTTCGAGGTCGGCGCCGGCGCGCAACAACTCGATTTCCCGCGCCACCTCCGGATCCATGGCGGTCCGCGCCGCGGCGGTATCCTCG
>JBJTRZ010000364.1:0-3141 GCA_046076415.1 Armatimonadota bacterium | reverse complement strand
CGATCTACGCCGCGCGCGCCAATCTGTCCCCGCTGGTCTTCGAAGGTCCCGTGCCGGGCGGTCAGTTGACATCACCACGGAGGTCGAAAATTTTCCCGGTTTCGCCCACCCGATCGAAGGCCCCGACCTCATGGAGGCGATGCGCCAACAGGCTCTGAATGTCGGATCCGAAATTCGCCAGGACTGGGTGCTCTCGGTCGACCTTTCGGCGCGGCCCTTCACTCTCACCACGTCCGCGAGCGGCACCGTCCACGCCCGCACCCTGATCATCGCGACCGGCGCCGAGGCGAAATGGCTCGGGCTCCCGAGCGAGACCGCCCTGCAGAACAAGGGAGTTTCGGCCTGCGCCACGTGCGATGGATTCTTCTTCCGCGGAAAGGATGTCGCGGTGCTCGGGGGAGGCGACACGGCAATGGAGGAGGCGATCTACCTCACCCGCATGTGCAACTCCGTGACCGTGATCCACCGGCGCGACACGCTGCGCGCCAGCAAGGTGATGACCGACCGCGCGCTGGCCAATCCCAAAATCCGTTTCGTCTGGAACAGCGTCGTGGAGGAGATCCTCGACCCGGCCGAAGGAAAGGTCACCGGAATCGCCGTTTCCGACCGGACCACGGGCGAGCGGACCACGTTGCCGGTGCAAGGGGTTTTCGTCGCGATCGGGCATCAGCCCAAGACGGAACTCTTCCGCGGACAACTGCCGATGAACGAAGCCGGATATCTGATCACCGATGGCGTGAAAACGTCGGTGGCGGGCTGCTTCGCGGCGGGCGATGTCTACGACACCACCTACCGGCAGGCGATCACCGCGGCCGGCATGGGCTGCATGGCCGCGATGGAGGCGATGCGCTTGCTGGAGGCCGAGGAAGGGCATTGAGCCCCGGGGGCGATCCGGCCGCGCTCGGGCTCGACCTAATCGACGTGGGGCGCATCCGGACGGCGCTCGAGCGCCACGGCGAAAAGTTCGTGCACCGGATCTGCACGCCCGAAGAGGCGGCCTACTGCCTTTCGCGGCCCGACCCCGCACTGCATCTCGCGGCGCGCTTCGCGGCCAAGGAGGCGGTGATCAAGTGCCTGGGCGGCGGGTGCGGGTGGCGCGAGATCGAGGTGGTGCGGCTGGACACGGGCGCGCCCACCGTCACGCTGCACGGACGCGCCGCCACCCGGGCCGCGGGCCGGAAGGTGCTGGTGTCGCTCACCCATCTGCACCACATGGCGGGCGCCGTCGCCGTGCTCGCGTAGGCGTCAGATCCCGTCGAACTGGAAGCCGATGAACTCCGCCCGGGAACCGTCCGCGAACCCCACCGCGCCGTCGCCCCGGGAATCCCACTCCACCGCGCCCGGAAACAGCTCCGGATCCGATCCACGCACCACACCGGTTCCGGACCGCTCCGCCGTGAACTCCAGCGCAAACTCCAACCCACGCTGGTTGGTGAACTCGAGCCTGGACGTTCCGTCCGGGCGATAGAAACATTTGTAATACCGCGGCCCGACGTCCGGGACGTCCGAGAAGGTCTCGTACCCCCCGCCATTCTCGTCCCACCGCCCGACAATCCGGTACGCGCCTTGGCCGGGGATGTTGCCCTCGAACCGGAATGTGTACAGCCCCGGCGTGTTCGAGACCGAACTGCTGCCGACGGCTCCCGATCGCGGCCCCTTGGTGATCGTGAACGCCCCGCTCGCCTCGAAATCCGAGCCGTTGTCGGCATAGACGCGCGTGTAGCGATCCGACCCCGCCGGAAGCGTGCACGCTTCGTCCTCGAACCAGTCGCTGCCGTTTTCGACCGGCAAACGCCAGAGTTGGTAGAAGTCGTCGAACGTCGCCCCTCCGCTTCGGGTTGGCCGGAGGCGCGAGCCGCTGGACTTGCCGGTCCGGTGCACCCCGAAACCGTCGTTGATCGCGGCGACGACCTCCTGCTTGGCACGGCTGGAGCCCCCGCCAAGCGCTGGGGCCGCGCCGCCGCCGCACCCGGAGAGCATCAACGCGGCTCCGGCAAGGATAACGATGCGAATCGATTGCATGCGGACCATGCTTAGATCAACAGCCGCCGAGGGATCGGGTTCCCGTAGGCGATTCGGGTCGGTTCGTCGACGCGTCAGCGCGGGCCGCGCCGCAACCCCACGCGGGTGGGCATCGGCACGAAGCCCAGCGCGTCGTTGAGCGCCCGCATCCCCGCGTTTTCCTCGGCGTTTTCCGTCCGAATCTCCGCGATTCCCGCACCATGGGCCCACGCGATCGACCGGTGCTTGAGCGCACGGGCGAGGCCTCGGCGACGCCAGGGACGGCCAACCCCCGTCAATCCCGTCTCCGCGGTGCCGCCCAGCCGCGGGACGAGCAGGAACGACAAACCCGCAAGCTCGCCCGTGGGAGCCACCGCGAGGTGGTAGCCCTCGGGACGGAACGAAAGGCTCCGCTCGAGCACCCGGCACCAATCTTCGAAGTCCGGACCCGCAAACGGTGTTCCCTCGGGGTGCGGAATATCGGCCTCGATCGCGTGCTCCAACGCATGCACCGCGCGCAAGCCCGGCTCGCGGCCCGTTTCCCCCAGCCATTGCGACAGATCGATGAAGCGGAAGCCGTCGTGCTCCAGTCGCTCCCACGCGCTCCGCAAGCCATCGATTTCCATTTCCCCAAGGTGCAGGCGCACCATCCGCGTGCACATTTCCTCGCGATAGCCGAGCCGGGAAGCGAACGAAAGGCCCGCCGGATCGTCGTCGGAAACCTTCGCCCGCAGGACGACCGACCCCATGTCCGACACGCACGCCTCGGCCGCGCGGTGCAGCGCGGTGCCGATTCCGCGACGACGGTGCTCCGGAGCGACGGTCACCAGCACCATGCACTGGTCGGGCACGAATGCCCAGAGGGAATGGCCGATCCACGCCGCGCCCACCAGCGCGCCGCCGTCGAGCGCCACCATGCGGTGCCGTCGGTGGTGCGCCGGCCGCATCGCATCCCCGGCCTCCACCTCCTCGGCGGTCACCGGAAACAACGGCTGCGCGCGGGTCAACACGCCCGCGACCGCCGCATATCCGTCCACGGCGGGATCGAAGGGACGAATTTCCAACACGACCGGCTCCCCGGCTACCGCTTGCCCTGCGCCTTGCGCGGCGTGCCTTTCGCGGGCGGTGGCGGTGCGATCG
>JBJTRZ010000363.1:0-12187 GCA_046076415.1 Armatimonadota bacterium | reverse complement strand
AGCGAGTCGCCGGGCAGGAACGGCATGACCACGACCCCGGTCTCCACGAAGATGATCCCGAAGAGGATGAGATAGCCGAGGGAGCCTTGCCCGCCCAGCCAGGCGAGGAACAGGTCGAGGTATTTCGCCATGTGCGCGTAGTATATCGTCGGTGAACCCGCGCCCCTCCTGAAGGGTGCCGCCGCGCATGGCGCCGCCCGTTCCCGGTCCGGTATGGTTGGACCGGCGACCACGCCGCGCGAGGAACCCCCATGCCCGACATTCTGCCCGACGCCACCGCCGGCACGCCCGGTTATGTCGACGACTATCTCTCCAAGCTGACCACCCTGCTTGCGGCGATCGACCGGGACCAAATCGCGACGTTGGTGGACGTTCTGCACGACCTTTGGCTTCGCGGAGGCCGGCTGGTGCTCTGCGGCAATGGTGGTTCCGGTTCGAGTTCGAGCCATCTGGTCTGCGATTTTCAGAAGAACATTTGGCTCGATGGTGGAAAGCCGTTCGAAGTGGTCGCCCTCACCGATTCGGCGGCGTTGATCCTCGCTTGGGGCAACGACACCGAGTTCGCCAATGTCTTCGCGGGTCAAGCACGGACCTGGCTGCGCAACGGCGATGTCCTGCTCACGATTTCCGGCTCCGGGAACTCCGCCAACGTCCTCGCCGCGGTGGAGGTCGCCCGGGAAGTCGGCGCAACCACGATCGGGTTCTGCGGTTACGAGGGCGGAAAGCTCGCCGAGCGGGTCGACCATGCGGTGGTGGCGCGATTCCCGAACATGCAATTGGTGGAGGATGTCCACATGATCCTCGGGCACGTGTTGTTCTCGGCGCTGCGCGATCGGATCACGGGGTACCTCGCCGCCGGAGCCGGCGGGCAGGGATTGTGAAACATCGCGGATAACGTGGGGCCATGCGCATCACCGATGTGAAAGTCATCGTGACCTGCCCCGGTCGCAATTACGTGGCGGTCAAGATCGTCACCGACGAACCCGGCGTGTACGGTGTCGGCGACGCCACGCTCAACGGCCGCGAACTCGCGGTGGCTTCGGCGCTGCGCGACCATATCGCTCCCCTGCTCATCGGCCGCGACCCGGACCAGATCGAGGATATCTGGCAGTCGTTGTTCCGAGGCACCTACTGGCGAGGCGGCCCGGTGCTGATGACGGCGCTGGCGGGCATCGATTGCGCCTTGTGGGACATCAAGGGAAAACGCGCGGGCCTTCCCGTCTATTCGTTGCTGGGTGGAAAAACCCGCGAGGGTGCCTGGTGCTACACGCACTGCGGCGGCCGCTCCCACGCGGAGATCGAGGATTCCGTCCGAGCCGCGCAGGCGCGTGGGTTCCGGCATGTGCGGGTCCAGATCGCGGTGCCCGACGCGGTGGGCACCTATGGCACCGGCGGTGCGGCGGAAGCCGGCTCGGCCCGTTGGTTCGGCACGACCGCGGGCGATGGCGGAGCGATGCCCGCGGTGGAGGCGAGTTGGGAACCCGCGAGCTACCTGCGCGTGGTGCCGCCGATGTTCGAGCACCTGCGCTCCGCGCTGGGGTTCGAGGTCGAACTGCTCCACGACGTGCACGAGCGGCTCAACCCGATCCAGGCCGCCCGACTTGCCCGCGAACTCGAAGCGTTCAAACTCTTCTTCCTTGAAGATCCCCTGCGCCCGGAGCACAAGGAATCGTTCCGCCTCGTGCGCCAAGCGTCCACCACGCCCATCGCCATGGGCGAGCTGTTCCATACGAAGTACGAATGCCTGCCGTTGTTCACCGAGCAACTGATCGACTACATCCGGTGCGATCTCGGACACATCGGCGGCATCACCGAAGCGCGCAAGATCGCCGCCCTCGCGGAACCCTTCCAGGTGCAAACCGCTTGGCACGGCCCCGGCGACATCGGGCCCGCCACGCACGCGGCCAATGTCCATGTGGACGTTTCCATCCACAATTTCGGCGTTCAGGAAATGGTGTTCTTCCCGGACATCGTTCACGAGGTCTTCCCCGGGGCTCCGGAGTACCGCGATGGCCGGCTTTGGCCTTCCGAGTCGCCCGGCCTTGGGTGCGACATCGACGAGGACGCGGCGGCGAAATATCCCTACGAGCGCGCCTACCTGCCCGTGTGTCGACGGCGCGACGGATCGGTGCACGACTGGTGACGACGGACCCGGGGGGCATGGTTCCCGGCGCCATCCATCCGTTCACGCTCGACCCGGAAACCGGTGTCGTGGAGTGGACGATCGACGGGTTCGACGCGCTGCAACAACAAGGGTTGCTGCACGGCCGCCACGAGCTGCTCGACGGACGGATACACGCGGTGGTGCGGGATGAACGCCACGATCGCGTGGTCGCGGGGATCGAACGCCATTTGGTGGCGCGTTTCGGCCGGGACCGGGTTCGCTGCGCGGTGCCGATCGTGGTTTCCACCGCAAATCTGCCCGATGCGGATTTGGTGGTGCTCGCACCGGCCGACGACCGTATGGCGGACGGGCCATGGGTGGTTGCCAAGGATGTCGGGGTGGTGGTGGCGGTGGTCGATGCCACGTTGCCGCGCGATCGCACCCTCAAGGCCGGCGTCTACGCGTCCGCCGGCATTCCCGAATACTGGCTGGTGGACATCGTGCGGGCGACGGTCACGCTGCACCGGGTTCCGCGGGATGGTCGTTACCACCGCGTCGGCACGGTCGGCGCTTGGGAACCTTTCGCCCCTTCGGAATCGCTCGAAGATCCGGTTTCGCTGGGGGCGATGCTCGCGGAGCCCGATATCCGCTGACGTAAGCAAACGGGGCGGATCCGAAAGGACCCGCCCCGCTTGGTTTTGTCCGGGCGCGACTCAGCGCGGCTTGACGTCGGCCTTGACCGGCTTCGCGGACTTGCCGGCGGGCGCTGTGGGCCCGGCCAGGCGGCACGTCTTGATCGCGTCGAGTTTCGGGAAGTTCTTCTCCAGGAACGCGTTGCCGTTCATGGCGATCTCGCCTTGCAGGCTGGTGACCTGCTCACCGTATTCGCCGAACAACGCCTCCACGACGTTCATGCCCGACACCACCTTCCCGATGGGCGAGAAACCCAGCGAATCGAGGCGGACATTGTCCTCCAAGTTGATGAACAACTGGGTAGAGCGGCTGTTGGGAGCGCTGGATTTCGCGAACGTGACGTAGCCCTTTTTGTTGGACGCCAGTTCGGGTTTCACCGGATCGTCGTCGATGTTGGAATCGAGCCACTTGGTGGAAATGGCGGGGTCGCCGTGGATGCCGAACTGGACCACGAAACCCGGAACCACGCGGAAGAACTTCACGCCGTCGAGGAACCCATGCTTGACCATGGTGTAGGCGCGGTCGACGCCGTTGGGCGACCAGGCGCGGGTGAATTCCACGACGAAGGTTCCTTTGGTGGTTTCGAACGTGGCTTGGAACTTCGTGGGCGACTTTTCCTTGAGCGCGGCGGGGTTGGCGAGTTTGGCCGGCGTCTTCTGCGCATGGGCGGCGATCGGGAGGGCCAGCAACGCGGCGGCCAGCAGGATGCGGATGGACATGTCCCGATTATACTCGCCGGCGCCGGGGCGGCCCGCGCCCCGGCGAACCGCAATTTTCAAATCGGATAAAAGGTAAGATGGTCGCATGGATCCCGCACCGTGGGTTTTCGCGGCCGCACTTTTGCCGGTGCTGGGCATCGGTGGCGTGCTGGTGGATCTCCTGCTCCGCGACGCCCCACGCCGCGGAAAACGGCCTGATCTGGGAACGGCCCGCCCGGTGCGCGTACCCCCGCCCGGACGACGCACGTGCGTGTTGCTCAACGATGGCGGCCGCGTCATCGGCACCCCCTGGAGCGTCGCCTGGCGCCTCGGCGTGCCGGCGGCCGGCGACGCGATGGCGCGGCGGCGCATCGCCGCACTTGGTCGGACCGGGGCGATCGCGGGCTGGATCGACGACGGGTCGATCGAAGTTGGAACCACCCCGAAATGATCGTCGCCGACTCCCTCGGAAAGGTGTTCGCAGGTCCCGGAGGCGGGGTCGTCGCCGTCGATTCCGTATCGTTCTCGGCCCACCCCGGCGAGATCGTCGGCCTGCTCGGCCCCAATGGAGCGGGCAAGACCACCACCATCCGCATGCTCGCCACGCTCACGACTCCCTCCCGTGGCACGGCTACCATCGCCGGCCACGATATCGTGGCCGACCCGGAGCGGGTTCGCGCCTCGATCGGCTACCTGACCGGTTCGGCCGGTTTGTACGAACGGTTGACCGCCCGGGAGGTGCTGCGCTATTTCGGAGCGCTGCATGGAATGGATTCCCAACGAATCGCCCAGCGCATCGGGTCGCTGACCGAACGGCTCGATTTGGGCGAGTTCCTCGACCGGCGCTGCGACAAACTCTCCACCGGGCAAAAGCAACGTGTCGCCATCGCGCGCGCGGTCCTCCACGATCCGCCGGTGCTTTTCTTCGACGAACCCACGTCGGGGCTCGACGTGCTGGCGGCCCGCACGGTGATGCGCACGATCCGCGAGTACCGCGCCGAGGGGAAGACGATCCTTTTTTCGACCCACGTGATGAGCGAGGTGGAGGCCCTGTGCGACCGCATCACGGTGGTGCACCGCGGCCGGGTGACCGCCACCGGGACCCTCGACGAGTTGCGCAACCGGACCGGCGCCACCACGTTCGAGTCCATTTTCCTGCGCCTCATCGGTGAGGAGGATGCCCCGTGAACCGTTGGTGGATCGTGTTGCGCAAGGAATTGTCGGAGGTGCTGCGCGACCGGCGTGCGCTCTTCAACGTGGTGATCGCACCGCTTTTCTTCACGCCGTTGTTGCTCGCCCTCACCGGCTCGATGGCACGCAGGGAGGCGATGGGCGGTCGCACGCAGACGGTGGCCGTGGCGGTGTCCGGCTGGGACGGGGCGAAGGGTTTGGCGCAGTGGTTCGAGGGCACGATCAAGGAGGATCGTATTCGATGGGTGCCGGTGCCGACGGGCGGGGTGGCCGAGGCGGTGCGATCGCGCAAGGCCGCGGCCGGTCTGGAATTCGCCGAGGACACCGCCGAGCGCTGGCGAGACGAGTCCACCGTGCCGGTGCGCATTGTTTTCGACCCCACCAACGATCGTTCGCGGCGCACCTCGGATCGCCTCCACGAACTGGTCGCGAAACGGGGTGCGCGCGTCGTCGCGCAGCGGCTCATGAACGCGGGACTTTCGCAGCAACTCGCCAAGCCCTTCGATGCCGGCGACGCGCCCCTGCCCGGCAGCGGCGGAGCGGGCGCCTCCATGCTCGCCACCCTCCTGCCGTATCTGCTCGCGCTCAGTTCGATCATGGGCGGGGTGTTCGTGGCGAACGACACGGTGGCGGGAGAGAAGGAACGCGGGACCCTCGAATCCCTTTTGGTCACCCCGATCCCGCGCCGGGAGGTGGCCCTCGGCAAGTTCGCCGCCACCGCGGTTCTCGCGGCGCTTTCGGGTGCCTTGTCGCTCGTGGGCGTGCTCTGGCCGTTCCTGGTGCCCTTGCCGATGTTCCGGTGGATGACCGAAGGCGGGCTGCGCATGTCGCCCACCGCCGTTGCCGCGATGGGGCTCGTCCTGCTCCCGATGTCGGTGTTCGGCGCGGGCGTGCTTTTGGCGGTTTCCACCATTTCGCGCAACCAAAAGGAGGCGCAGACCTACCTCACCCCGGTCCTGCTCGTGGCCAGCGTCCTCGCCATGCTCTCGCTGGTGATGGGCCCCGACGCGCCCCTCGCCACGGCGATGGCTCCCGTGCTCGGACCGTCGCTCGCGCTCAAGCAGGCGTTGCAGGGGCAGGTGCGCATCGACTACGCGTTGCTGGCCGGAGGAATGTCGGTGGTGTATGCCGCGGCCGCTTTGCATGTGGCCACGCGGCTATTCACCCGGGAATCCGTCCTGCTCAAGGCGTGAGCCCGTCAATTTGGTGACATTTCGCGCCGCGCGACGGTACAACACAGCATGCGATCTCCCCTCGTGACCCGTCGGTTCGTCCCGGCGCTGCTGGCGGCGGCCTCCGCGGTGCTGGCCATCGCCCCCCCTGCACGCGCCGATCTCGACGCGGCGACGCGCACCAAACTCTTCGAGACCGTTTGGAAACGGGTGCGCGACACGCACTACGACCCGACGTTCGGCGGCCTCGATTGGGACAAGGTGCGCGCCACCTACGGCCCGAAGATTCGCGCCGCGAAGTCGGATTCCGCGACCTTCGCCCTGCTACGGGCCATGATTGGCGAACTCAAGCTCAGCCACTTCGAAATCATCCCGGCCGATACGACCGTGGACTCCGGCCGGTCGCACGGCGACGGCGATCCGGGGCTGACGATTTCCCTGATCGAAGGAAAGGCCGTGATCACCGCGGTCGAGGAAGGTTCGCCCGCCGCGACCGCTGGAGTCAAACCCGGCTCCGTCGTGGTCGCCATCGACGACCGCAAACTGGCGCCCATGCTCTCCAGAATCCATGCGCGAAAGACGAAGCCCGCGCGTGAACAGGTCGAGGTGCGGGGCATGACACGGTCCCTGCTCTCCGGCGCGGTCGGCAAACCCGTCAAGCTGGAGTTGGAGGGCGGCCAAACGTCGTTCGTGGATCGCCGGGCACCCAAGGGGGAACGATCGGGCGTGGGCAACCTCGAAGGGGTTCCGGCGTTCGTGGAATCGCGCGTGCTCCCCGGGGGTTGGGGATACCTGCGTTTCAACGTGTTCCTGGTCGATCCTTCGATGGCGCTGATCCGCTCCGCGATCGAGGGCTTCGCCGCGGTGCCGGGCCTGATCATCGACCTGCGCGGCAACCCGGGCGGCGTGGGAGGCATGGCTCCGGGAATCGTGGGAATGCTCACGCCCAAGGGCCGCGACGATCGCAATCTGGGCACCATGAAAATGCGCGGGGGAGAGATCAAATTCGCGATCAATCCGCAGCCGCCCTACTACTCCGGTCCGGTGGCGGTTTTGGTCGACGAAATGTCGCTCTCGACGTCCGAGATCCTGGCGGGCGGACTGCAGGAGTCCGGGCGCGCCGTCGTGGTCGGGCGCGCCACCGGAGGCATGGTGCTTCCATCCAACATTGAAAAACTCCCCGGCGGCGCGCTGTTCCAGTACGCGGTCGCCGACTTCCGCACCCCCAAGGGGGTCCTGCTCGAAGGCCGCGGCGTCCTGCCCGACATTCCCGTCTCCCTCACGCGCTCCCGGTTGTCCGCCGGAGGCGATCCCATCCTCGAGGCCGCCGTCGCGGCCCTGCAAAGCAAGGTCCCCACCCGATGAAACGTTCCCTCGTCGCGCTTGCCGCACTCGCGTCCGCCACCCTTCCCGTTTCGCTCACGCACGCGCAGAAGTCCGCCAAGCCCAAGCCCCCGGTCGCCAAGGCCAAGGCTCCGGCCGCTCCGAAACTCCCGCTGCGCACGGCCGAGGCGGTCCTCGATGCCGCGTCGAAGGCGATGGGTGCCGAAAAATCCGCCGCCTTCGAATCCACGGTCATCACCGGAACCCTGACCATGGCGTCCCAAGGCATCAACGGCACCGTCGTCATGAAGGTCAAAGGCAAGGCGTTTTCGATGTCGCAGACCATTCCGCGCATCGGCGAGATCCGCATGGGCTTCGACGGCACGACGGGATGGGTTCGCGATCCGTTCAACGGCCTGCGCGAACTCAAGGGCGACGAACTCGCCCAGGCCAAAACCGATGTCGACCGGGGCGGAAACGACTGGCGCAAGGAAACGAAATCGGCCACCTTGATCGCTCCGCGCAAGGTGGCGGGCGGTTGGTGCTATGTCGTGCGCGCGGTACCCAAATCCGGCCCGCCGTCGACCCAATACTACGATGCCAAGTCGTTGCTCCTGGTGCGCAACGATGTCGTGGCATCGGGACCCACCGGCAAGATTCCGACCGAGTCGTACTTCACCGACTACCGCGAAGTGGAAGGCGCGAAGATGCCGTTCCGCACGCGCAGCGTCATCGCCGGAGGGCAGGAAGTGGTGATCGCCTACACGAAGGTGGAGACCAACGTACCGGTGGACGCCGCGGAATTCGCGAAGCCCGAGAAGTAGGTCTAAAGGGCGGCGTCGGCGGACTCGCCGTCGCCGCCCTTTGCGCGACGCAACACCAGACCGAACACGGGCGCTCCGACCAAGGCGGTGAGCACCCCGAGCGGCAAGGGCCGCCCGGGAACGGCGGACCGGGAGACGGTGTCGGCGCAGATCAACAAAGTCGCTCCGAGCACGGCGCAGAGCGGCACGATGCGCCGGTTGGGGGGCCCTACCAGCGCGCGGGCCACATGCGGAACGGCAAGCCCGACGAATCCCACCACGCCGCAGGTGGCGACGCTCACGGCGGTCGCGAGGGCCGCGAGCAACAGGATGGCCGCCTTGAAACGCTCCACCGGAACACCGGCCGAGCGGGCGATGTCCTCGCCGAACGCGAACGCGTCGAGCCCGCGTCCCATCCGTGCGAAGGCGAACACCACGGGCACCACCACGGCGCCGAGCCACGCCGCCTGCGCCCGATCCGCATCCCCGAGGTAGCCCATCAACCACCCGAGGATTCGGCTCTGGTCCTGCCCGGCGAGCGAGAGGAGCAATTGCATCCACGCGGCGAGGAACGTGCCGAGCACGATGCCGGAGAGCAGGAACGCGGAGAGGTCCAACACGCCGCGTTTGCGCCCCAAGGCGAACACAGCCACCGTGGCGCCCACGGCTCCGGCGAAGGCGAACATCGGCAGCCCCGCTCCAGCCGCCACTCCCGCGAGCACCGCAAGGCCGACACCGACCGATGCCCCCGAGGCGACGCCCATCAAATACGGGTCGGCGAGCGGGTTGCCCGTGAGGGACTGCAATGCGGCGCCGCTCGCGGCGAGCGCCGCGCCCGAGAAGCCGGCCACCAGCACGCGCGGCAACCGTAGGTCGCGGACGATGGCGGTGGCGGCGGGATCGCGGTCGGGGTGCAAGAGGGCCGAAAGCACGTCGCCGGGCGCGATACGCACATCGCCCAGCCAAACTCCCGCTCCGGCGGCGGCGAGGCATCCCGCCACCGCGACGAGCAGGGTCGGCGCATAGGGCAGACGGCCCTCGACCCGTGGGGAAACGGCGCGGTCAGCCAAGGGCGGCCCGCACCGCCGCGCGGACATCCTCGAACACCGCGTCGGGATCCCGCCCCGCATCCACGATCACGAACCGATCCGGCTCGGCCGCCGCAATTTGCAGGTAGCCCTCCCGCACCGCGCGATGGAACGCGAGGGTTTCGTTGTCGAGGCGATTGCCGTCCCCTTCCCGGCGACGACGCTCGGACCCCACTTCGGCGGGGAGGTCGAGCAGCACGGTGCGGTCCGGGACGCGGCCGCGGGTCGCGAACGTGTTGGCGGCGCGGATGAAATCGAGGGAAAGTCCCCGCGCGTGGCCCTGGTAGGCAAGCGACGAGTCGGTGAAACGATCGCACAACACGACGGCGCCGGCGGCCAAGGCGGGCTCGACCACCTCCGCCACGTTTTGGGCGCGCGCAGCGGCGAACAGCAAAAACTCCGCCTCCGGCGTCATCGCGGTGCCCAGCAGCAACCCCCGCACCTTTTCCCCCACCGCATCGCCGCCGGGTTCGCGCGTGCGCACCACGGTACGGCCCTCGGCCCCGAGCCAAGCCTCGATCCGCGCGATCTGCGTGGTCTTCCCCGCACCGTCGGGGCCTTCGAAGGTGATGAAACGTCCGGTGTTCACAGGTCGGAAAGGAAGTCGAACACGCTGTCGGAGGCGCCGGGCAGCCCTTCGTGCCCGTAATCCGGGTAGACGAGCAAATCCTTGGGCGAGGTGATCTTGTTGTAGGCCGCGAACTGCGTCGACGGAGGGCAGATGCTGTCCATCAGGCCGATCGGCATCAACACCCGGCCGCGGATGCGCGGCGCAAGATGTTGGCAGTCGATGTAACCAAGTCGTTCCCACCAAAGGTCCTCGCGGGCGTGCAAGGGATCGAATTGGCGCAGGAACGTCGAGATTTCCTCGTACGCCCCCTTCGCCAAGTCCATTTCCCACACCCGGCGATAGTCGCAGAGGAACGGGAACGTGGGAGCGGCCTTGACGATGCGGGGCTCGAGGGCCGCGCAGGCGAGGGTGAGTCCGCCGCCCTGCGACCCACCCGCCGCGCCGACCCTGTCCGGGTCGACTTCCGGAAATCCCATCACGATGCGCGCGAGCTGCGCCGTGTCGAGGAAGACGGAACGGTAGTACAGCTTCTCCGGGCCATCGATCAGCCCGCGGATGATGTGGCCGCGGAGGGTCGGACCCTGTACCCCTCCGACATCCTCGGACAATCCCCCTTGGCCACGGCAGTCGAGCGCCGCCACGCAGTAGCCCTGGCTGACCAACGCCAGTTTGTCCTGCCAATCCCCGCTGCTGCCGGAGTAGCCATGGAACAGCAGGACCGCCGGCCCCGGAGCGACGATGTCGCGGGGACGGAGGTATTTCGCATAGACCCGCGCTCCTCCCACCCCGGTGAACCGCAGATGGAAACACTCCGCGAACCGGCTTTGGAGCGGGTGGGGCGTGAGCTCGACCTGCGGATCGATCGACCCCATATCCGCCAAAGCGTCGTCCCAAAAGCGGTCGAAATCGGCGGGACGCGGGTTGCGTCCCTCGTATTTGAGAAGTTGGTCGAAGGGCAGGTCGATCAGGGGCATGGGTGTTGTTTCCGAATTCCGGTTCGCCGCCGCCGATCCGCTTCCCTGCGGCGGTGGGAATCCGCGAACGTCAGGCTCGGCTCCGCATGCGCGCCATGAACGCCTCGTAGCCAAGGCTGAGTCCACTCTCGAGCACGGGATCGTGGCCTCCCCGGCGCGCGACCTCCGCGGCTCGCCATTCGGACAGGCGGCGCAGCAACCGTTCGCGTACCTCGGGATGGCGTTCCCCGACATCCACCGATTCCTTGTCGTCGGAGCGCAGATCGTGGAGGAGCGGTTCGGACGAACGGGGGTGTCCGTGCAGGTCGGGCAAGGGATTTCCATGCACGTCCCGCGTGATCGGAAGGATTAGTTTCCAATCGGGCGTGCGTAGGGCCAGCGACGCTTGCCGAGTGGATTCGACGCAGAACATCTCGGACCGTCCGGGGACCGGGGAGCCGTGCAGCGCCGGCGATAGGTCGTTGCCCTGCGCCCGGTCTCCCTCGGGAAGCGGCCAATCGCAAAGCGCGGCGAGCGTGGGCAGAAGGTCCTCGGTCGACACCATCTCCGCCACCCTTCCCGGGCGCGACCCCGGAGCGCGCAGCATCCACGCGACCCGCACCGTGGCGTCCACCAAACCATGGTGGTCGAAATGGATACCCCCTTCGCCGAAGCACTCGCCGTGGTCGCTCATCACCGCCACCGCCGTGTCGTCGAAGCGCCCCTTCGCCTCCAAATGGGCGAGCAAGCGCCCCACCTGTTCGTCGACCCGGGTGATTTCCCCGTCGTACTGGGCAACGACATCGGCGTAATCATCGGGATGTCGCAGGCGCATTTCCCCGAGGAACCGCTCGTAGTACTCGGGCTGGATGGCCTTGACTTCGGCGAGGTCGTAGGGCGCGCTGCCGGGACGGTAGTGGAGGGAGTCGTAGGGTGGCGGAGGTCCGTAGGGCGTGTGCGGATCCCACAGGTGGAGGAAGAGCAGGAAAGGCCGCTCGCCCAGGTCGTCGATGTACTGGATCGCCCGGTCGACCAGTTCGGCGGATTGCGCGGCGAAGGGTTTGTAGAGGTAACCCGAATAGTGGTCGAACCCCCGTGCGAACCAATCTCCTCGCCCCATTCCCTGCACCACGAGGTTGTCGATGCCCACCGTCACGCGTCCGGCGCGCCGGGCGAGTTGGGGAAAGGTCTCGATTTCCTCGGCGAGGCGTGTCCTCCGCGGAATATGGCTGACGATGCCGTGGCGGTAGGGATGGAGCCCGGTGAGCAGGGTCGTGAACGACGGCATGGTGGGGATCGCGGGGGCGATCGCCTGGTCGAACACCACCGCGCCTTCCGCGAACGCGTCGATGTGCGGCGACGTCGGCAAGGGATACCCGTGGCACCCAAGGTGATCCGGGCGCAGGGTATCGATGACCACGACGACGGCGTTGCGTACGGCCATGCGTCAGTCGGCCGGTTTGTCGACGTAGCCGTGGAGTTTGGTGCCGGTGTCGGGATCGAGGGCGGTGTTGGCCGCGGCCTCCGGATCGTCCCCGGCATTGAGTTCCTCGGGGGCGGGAATGGCGGCGGCGAGCTTGGCCGCGCGAAG
>JBJTRZ010000362.1:0-2883 GCA_046076415.1 Armatimonadota bacterium | reverse complement strand
GTTCGAAGTCCGGGCGGAAGAGCCACGGATGGCAACCGTTGGTCCAGAGCCAGCCCGGGATACCTTGATTGTTGTAGCCGGTGTACGGATCGACATTGTAGTCGGTGTACGGCTGGCCCGCGGTCGGGGTGGCCGAGGTCTGCATGCCCAGGGCGCGGTACTTCGCATGGCCGTCGGCGAAGACGAAGTTCATGCCCTTGTTATGGATCCAGATGGTGCCGTCGATTCCGAAGGCTCCCCCGGTGCCACCATTGACGCCGCCGGAGCAGCTCGTGTTGTAGACGCAGGGTTGGTTGGTCTGCGGGCAGTTGAGCAGCGGGTTCTGGATCGTGCCACCCAACGCCGCGGCCTTGCCGCGACCTTCCCAAACCATCGGGACCGACGCCGGCGCGGTGATTCCCGCTTGCGAGTACGAATTGAGCAGGCCGTTGAACGTGTAGGACGTGGGAATCGGCTGGGCCAGCGGAGCCGCGTAGGAACCGGCGAAGCGCGCCTGCGGCAGGCGGATTTCGCTGGTGCTCGGGCAGCGCAGGATTCCGTAGTTCTTCACATACGCCTGAAGCGTGTTGGCCCAAACGAAGTTGGAGCCGATGATCGCCGGGTGGGTCTGCTGCCGCGACCACGTCGGCGGCACGGCGTGCCAGAAGTTGGCGAGCCAGGTGCCGTTGATCATGGACGTCGAGAGCGGCATGAGCTCGTCGTAGTCCTGCGTGTACATCATGGTCGCAAGGCCGAGCTGCTTCATGTTGGAGAGGCAGCTGGTCGCGCGGGCCTTTTCACGAGCCTGAGCGAAGACCGGGAAGAGAATGGCGGCGAGAATCGCGATGATGGCGATGACCACCAGGAGTTCGATGAGCGTGAAACCACGCTTATTGTTGGAGCGGATGTTCAAGGAATTTCCTCCGAATGGATCGGCGCCGACGTCTTGGAGAGCGCCGGCGGGTTCCGTACTGCGGGATCTCGAAACAAAACGTATGGAAATCGGAACCTCCGAAATGTACCTTCCGATACCTGCGAAAGTCAACCGATTCGAGCAACGAGTTTGCGATAAATCGCGGTTGCGCCATCGAAATGCGCGGCCGGGGCCCCCCGGATGTTTCCAAACCTCCGCAAGAAGCCTGCCATCGTGCGGTTCCGATACCAGTTTTGGCGCTCCGGCACGGCCCGCCCCGGCCATGGCTTGACTTCGAAATCGCCGCGTTCTATACTGCGTCGGCCTTTCGAGGTACGGGGTGGCGCGTCCGCGCACCGTCCGTCCCGCGGAATGCCGGCCCTCGGTGCCTTTTTTGGGCGCGGGGCGGCCGGGTTGGAGCACTGGCGCGGACGACCCGACGCGAGCCCTGCCCACGCAGAGCAATAATTCGAATACCCGACTCCGACGTTCCATTCCTGGGCAACGCGTCGGCGGGACAGAGGTGAATCCGCCATGGCGGCAGCCATCGATATCAAAAACCTGACGAAGCAGTATCCGGTGCCCCTCAAGCGCGAGGTGGTGAACGCGGTGGACAACCTCACGCTCGAGGTCGGGGAGGGCGAGATCTTCGGCTTCCTCGGCGCGAACGGGGCGGGGAAGACCACCACGATCAAGATCCTCCTCGGGCTGATCTATCCCACCAAGGGCGAAGCCAACGTGCTTGGCGCTCCGGCGGGCGACATCGAGGTGAAGCATCGGATCGCCTACCTTCCGGAATCGCCCTACTTCTACGAGCATATGTCCGCCCGGGAAATAGTCGCGTTCTACGCCCAGCTCTTCGGCATGAAGCGCGAGGAGGCGCGGCGCAAGGCCGAGGAACTCGTCGACTTCGTGGGTCTGGGCGGCAAGTCCGACGTCAACAAGCCGGTGAGCGAGTTCTCGAAGGGCATGCGGCAGCGCGTCGGTATCGCTCAGTCGTTGATCAACGACCCGACGTTGCTGTTCTTCGACGAACCGACGTCCGGTCTCGACGCGATCGCGCGCCGCGACATTCGCGATCTGATGCTCGAACTAAAGCGCCAAGGCAAAACCATGTTCCTGTCGTCGCACCAGCTCGAAGACGTCGAAATGGTCTGCCACCGGGCTTCGATCATCCACAATGGCAAACTCCAGGTGCTTGGCACCATGGAGGAACTGCTCGGCGGAGAGCGTGTCGAGCTCGAACTCGACGCGGTGGACGATGCCCTCGGGGCGAAGCTTCCCACCTTGGGAGACGCGGTGGTGTCGCCCGGGCGTGCCACGCTCTCGGTGGTCAAATCCGAGGTCAACGCGGTGCTCGACGCAGTGCGTGCCGCCGGGGCCACGGTGGTTTCGGTCGTTCCGCGCAAGCGCCGCCTCGAGGACATCTTCGTCGATGTCGTCGGCGGAACCATCGACCGGGCGAGCGGCCAGCTCGCCAGCACCGGGGACCGTCCCGTGATCGCCGAGTCGGGCAAGCCGGCCCGCAACAAGTACAAGGAGATGTCCGAATGAACACGGCGCTCGTCATCGCGCGCAACACGATCAGCGAGGCCCTCCGGAAGAAGATCATCAACGCATTCTTCATGGTCGGGGTCGTTCTGATCGGGCTCACCTTCATCTTCAACCAGTTTGCTCCGCGCCAGGAACTGACCCTGGTCAAGGGCATGGGGCTGGGAATCATCTCCCTGGCCGGCCTGCTCATCACGGTCATCCTGTCGATCAATTTGATCCCGACGGAAATCGAGCGCCGCACCATCTACACCATCCTCGCCAAGCCGGTTCGCCGATACGAGTTCCTCCTCGGGAAGTTCCTCGGCTCGCTCGGCACGCTGGTGATCAACATCGGCCTGATGGGCGTGGTCTTCGTGGCGGCCATCGCCGTGAAGCAGATGGGATCGGACACGGCGGTCAATCCGTTCCTGCTCTTCAAGGGCATCCTGATGATCCTG
>JBJTRZ010000361.1:0-5062 GCA_046076415.1 Armatimonadota bacterium | reverse complement strand
CATTGAATGCGTGGAATCATACTCGCGGGCGGCAGCGGAACCCGGCTCTATCCGCTGACGCTCACCATCTCGAAGCAACTCCTCCCGGTTTATGACAAGCCGATGATCTATTATCCGATGTCGGTCCTGATGCTGGCCGGCATCCGTGAAATCCTCATCATCTCCACCCCGCAAGACCTGCCTCATTTCCGGACCCTGCTTGGGGACGGCTCGGAGTTCGGCATCAACCTGTCCTATGCCGAGCAGCCGAGCCCCGACGGCCTCGCGCAGGCGTTCCTGATCGGGGAAACGTTCCTCGCCGGGGCACCGTCCGCGCTCGTGCTCGGCGACAACATCTTCTACGGCCACGATTTCCAGCCGCTCCTGCGACAAGCGGACGCGGCACGGTCGGCGGCGACGGTCTTCGCGTACCACGTGACGGATCCGGAGCGGTACGGGGTGGTGGAGTTCGACGACAACGGGTTGGCGGTTTCCATCGAGGAGAAACCGGCGCATCCGCGCAGCAATTTCGCGGTGACGGGGTTGTATTTCCATCCGTCGGATGTTGTGGACGTGGCGAAGGCGGTGCGGCCAAGCGCGCGCGGCGAACTCGAGATCACCAGCGTCAACCAGCATTATCTGAAACAGGGTGTCCTGCAGGTGCAGCGGATGCAGCGTGGATACGCTTGGCTCGATACGGGCACCCACGACAGTCTGCTCGATGCCGGACAGTTCGTGGCCACGCTCGAACGTCGGCAGGGTCTCAAGATCGCGAGCCCCGAGGAGATCGCCTGGCGCTCCGGGTGGATCGAAGACGAGCAGTTGCTGCGGCTCGCGCATCCGCTTTCGAAGAGCGAATACGGTCGGTATCTCGCCCGACTGATCGAGGGAGGGCGCTGACATGGCCCTGATCGCAGAGACGACCCCGCTCGAGGGAGTGTTGTTGCTCCGTCCCGACGTGTTCGGCGACGCGCGCGGGTTCTTTCTGGAATCCTGGAACGAGCGAACGTTCGCCGAGGCGACGGGGTGCGCCGTTCGTTTCGTGCAGGACAATCAGAGTCGCTCGGGCAGGAACGTGCTGCGTGGGCTGCATTACCAGGCGCGGCACGCCCAGGGCAAGTTGGTGCGCGTGGTGCGCGGGAAAGTGTTCGACGCGGTGGTGGACCTGCGCGCGGATTCCCCGACCCGCGGTGCGTGGTACGGGACCATCCTCTCGGAGGAGAACCACCTTCAGCTCTGGGTGCCCCCGGGATTCGCCCACGGCTTCCTGGTCCTGTCCGATCAGGCCGACTTCCTGTACAAGGTGACCGATTACCGCTTTCCGGATCAGGAGCGGACGGTGCTTTGGAACGATCCGGAGGTCGGAATTGCTTGGCCGCTCGAGGGCGAGCCCCTCCTTTCCGACCGCGATGCGGCGGCCGAACCGTTCGCCGCGCACGCCCCGTGGGTTCCCTGACACCCGGCGAGCGACGTCCGCCGCGGGTTCCGAGCGGCCGATCCCCCGTTTCCCCGAGTTCCGGCGTATAATAACCCCGTATTTTTGCTGGGTTGCTCCGGCGTCGCAACGGGGTTTTCCGTTCGATCCGCCCTTGCTCCCTTGATTTCGAACTCGCGGTCCGGAAGTTTTCCGGGCGGCACGGAAAATGCCTCGGCGGTCCCTTGCCACCTTCCATGGGGGTGTGTCAGGTACACCATGAAACTCGGTTTCGCCCTCGAATATTCCCTGGGGCACGTCACGCACGCCGCCAATCTCAAAGCGGTGCTCGCCCAGCGTCCCCACCTCGTCCCCCGCTACGTCGACTTGCCCTACGCGGACATGTCGGCTCCTTGGGCGCGCCTGCCCGGAGTTCGGTCCAACTGGTCCCTCCGCGCTTCCCTGGGCGCCTACCTCGGCCTGCGCCGCGACGCGCCGCACTGTGGAGGCTTGTTGTTCCACACTCAGGTGACATCGCTGCTCTCGGCCGGATTGATGGAGCGCACGCCGTCGGTGGTGAGTTTGGACGCAACGCCGCTACAGTACGACGCGCTCGGTGCGTTCTACGGCCATGCCGCCGGATCGGGGAAGGTCGAAGCGCTCAAGAAGCGGCTCAACCTGCGCGCCTTCGGGGCGGCGCGAGCGCTGGTGACGTGGTCGGAATGGGCCAAACGCTCCCTCGTGGAGGACTACGGGGTGGATGCGGGCAAGGTGGAGGTCATCCCGCCGGGCATCGATATCGCCGCGTGGAATTTTGGGGAACGTCCGGTCAAGGACACCGTGGAATTCCTGTTCGTGGGCGGCGACTTTCCGCGCAAGGGCGGGGATACGTTGCTCGAAGCGTGGCGGCGATTGGAGCCTGGCATCCGCTCTCGATGCCGTCTCCATATCGTGACCAAGACGGAGGGAGTGGGCGAGGGGGTCGACGGGGTCGAGGTGCACACCGGGGTGTCGCCGAATTCCGAGCGCCTGCTTGCGCTCTACCGGCGTGCCGACGCGTTCGTGTTTCCGACGCGGGGCGACTGCCTGCCGCTTGCCGTGCTCGAGGCGCTGGCCTCGGGCCTTCCCGTGATCACCACCGCGGTCGCCGCGCTGCCCGAAGCGGTCGTCGACAACGTGTCGGGTCGGATCGTGCCGGTGGACGACGCCGGGGCGCTCGCGGCGGCGATGGGCGAGTTGGCGGGGGATGCCGGGCTTCGCCGGCGGCTCGGCGCGGCCGCCCGGGAGGAGGCGTCGCTGCGCTTCGACGCTCGGACGAATTACGGTCGTTTGGTGGACGTGGTGGCGGGTGCGACGCCCGTTGCGCTCCGGAGGGCGGCATGATGCGCGTGCTGATGCTGGTGCCCAGCATGCTCAAGACGGGTATCGACGACGCGGTGGCGGATGGGACGCATCCCACGATGGACTACCACGCGCTTGCGCACTGCTTGCGTTCGGGGGGCGACTCCGTCGATATGCTCGGGTTCGGCGAACTCGACGCGTGCGCGCATCCGCTCGTTCGTTGGGTGCGTCGCCGCGCCGGCGACGATGTGGCTTTGGCGGTGATGGGTTTCCTGCGCCTGCGCGGCGTGGATGCGGTGTTCACCAACAGCGAGAGCGTGGGCATTCCGCTGGCGCTCCTCACCGCACTGCTTCCCCGACGGCCTCGGCACGTAACCATCGCCCATCGCCTTTCGACGGGCAAGAAGCGGTTGTTCTTCGAGCGGCTCAAGGTGCATCGCTGGATCGACTGCTTCCTGGTGTACGCCGACATCCAGCGCCGGTTTGCGGTGGAGCGGCTCGGCGTGCCGACGGACCGCGTCGCCCACATCGACTTCCATGCCGATACGGCGTTCTTCAAGCCGCTCGACGGCGTGGACCGCGACCCGGCGCTGGTTTCGGCCGCGGGGCTGGAATGGCGCGACTACCCGACGTTGATCGCCGCCGCGGAAGCGTTGCCGGACCTGGATTTCCGGCTCGCCGCCGCGTCGCCGTGGTCGAAACACGTCGATGAGACACAAAAAAGGCCTCTACCGGGCAACGTCGATACCCGACGATACGGGTACGACGCGCTCCGAACGTTGTATGCCCGGTCGAACGCGGTGGCGGTTCCGCTCCACGACAACGACTTCCAGGCGGGGATCACCTCGATGCTGGAGGCGATGGCGATGGGAAAGGCGGTGGTGGTCACGCGAACCGAGGGGCAAACGGATGTCGTGATCGACGGGACGACCGGTTTGTATGTCGCGCCCGGCGATGCGGAGGGATGGATTTCGGCGTTGACCCGGCTCCGGGACGATCGCGAATTGCGCGAACGGCTCGGGCGCAACGCCCGTGCTTGGGTGACGGCGAACGCGAGTCTCGCACTTTGGGCGGATCGCGTGGCCGGTGCCTTGCGCGGGGAAAACCCGCGTCGGGATCCGGTTTTGGTCGAGGATGCGGCACGCGAGGTGCCCTGCCGGTCATGAACTGGCGAGGATGGCTATGAAACGTCTATTGGTGATTTTGCATGTGCTGGTGACCATCGGGTCGTTGCTGGGCAACGTTCTGCTGTACCGCCGCTATTCGACGAACCGTCCGGTCGTGCAGCTGTCCGGTGGCCCGGTCATCTTGAAGGACTTCCGCGATCGTCTGGAGGCCGTCAGTGGACGACAGGTGCTCACCAAAATGGTGATGCGCAAGATCGTGCTCGACGCCGCCGCGAAGGCGGGGGTGACTCCGTCGCAGGACGAGTTGCAACGCCGGCTGGACTACATCGGTCGGCGCCGTCCGCAGGTGCTCGAGGACGCCCGCAAGGATCCGGCCAAGCAACAGCTGATGACCGAGGACCTGCAAACCGAGGTTGCGCTGGAGTCCTTGGCCATCAAGGACGTGCAAGTGACCCCGGCCGAGGTCGAAGCGTTTTTCAAAGCCAACGGCCAGTCCTTCCTCGCGCCGCAGCAATCCACTGCGATCATGGTGGTAACGGGGAATCCCGTGGACGCGACGGCTGCGGAGCGGATGCTTCGGGAGAAGGACAACGCGGGCCTGCCGCGCATGGATGCGGCGACGGTTGCTCGTCAGCCGCGTCTCGAGGTTCTCGGAGTGAACTCCACGTACGAAATTTCCAAGATTCCGTCCGATGTCACGGAGGACATCAAGCGCAAGGTGGCGACATCGCCGGGTGGATCGGTCTTCCGCTACAAGGTCGGCAATTCGGGCCCGCATCAGGTGCTTCTGGTCCGGGTCGAAAAGAACAGCCCTGGCGGCGTGCCCAAGTTCGCGGAGATCAAGCCCGAAGTCGAGCGGGCCTGCAAACTCTCCAAGGTCCAGGCCGCCGGAGGCACCACGGGCGTCCTGCTGCGCCTTTTCAAGGAAGCGGACCCCAAGTTCGAGATGCCTCAATACGAGGAATGGTTCGCGGGAATCCGCGACGCCCAAAAGCGCATGGAGCAGCAGGCGGTGCCGGCGGGCAACTGATGCGCCCCGGCGAGGAGCATTCGGGGGGTCGTCCGCACGGCCGATTCCCCCGTCGAATTGCAGGAAATATCGGAGACGCACCTTTTGCACGAAAGATGCATTTGATCCGATGAAACGACTGCGGTCGGTGCCTTCGACGGGCACCGTGGACCGCGGCAACCCAAACGGAAC
>JBJTRZ010000360.1:0-4605 GCA_046076415.1 Armatimonadota bacterium | reverse complement strand
GTTTCTCGACTCCGTTCGCGAGCGCCCCCCCCCTGTGGCGTTCCTGTGGTCCGCTTATGTGGGGTTGGCCGGGTGGTTTGGTGATCTGCTCGCCAACCGCGCCCGCGCCGTTCACACCAAGGTGTAGCCCGACTTCGACAGCGGGATGGTTCGTACCCTATCGCCGGTTGCCGCGAAAATGGCGTTCGCCACGGCCGGTAGCACCGGCGGCAGGGCGGGTTCGCCGAGGCCCGTTGGCGGATGGTCCGTTTTCAGGAAATGGACATCGATGCGGTCGGGCGCCTGCTTGTGTCCCACCATCGCATGGTCGTGGAAGTTGGACTGCTCGACGCGTCCCTTGCGCAGGGTGATCTCCTGAAACATCAATTCGGAGATGCCGTCGATGATCGATCCCCGGACCATGTTGTCGGCGGCGATGGGATTGATCACTTGGCTGCCGATATCGGCCACGACCCATACGGTTCGGACGCGGACTTGTTTCCGACTATCGACCGTCACTTCGGCGGCTTCGGCGAAATATCCCGAGTGGCTGTAGTGGAACGCGATGCCGAGGCCGGTTCCCTTGGGAAGCTTGCGCATTCCCCAGCCGCACCGTTGAGCGACGGACTCGACGCAGGCGCGCATGCGTGCGGGATCGAGTCCGCGCCCGTCTCCCGGCTGGGACAGCAAAACGCGTCGTAGTTCCAACGGGTCTTTTCCCGCCGCGTGCGCGATTTCGTCGAGGAACGACTGAATCACGAACGCGTAGGCATTGCTTCCTGGTGCCCTCAGGGCCCCGGTTCGCAGGCCCAGGGGCATCAGGGTGGCTCCGATCTCGTAATTCGGCACCATTGGGTTGGGGAATTCGGGGCCCAGATTGCCGAAGGGGGCGAAGCGGTTCCCCGAACCGTAGCCGACGAAATGGTTGCGCCACGCGATCAGATCGCCCTTGCCGTCCAGCCCCGCCTCGAGATGCTGGAATCCCCCGGGTCGGTAGTAATCGTGGGCCATGTCGTCCTCGCGGGTCCATACGAGTTTGACCGGTTCCCCGACCGCGCGGGCGATCCATGCCGCCTCGAGCATGTAGTCGTTGGTGAGCCGACGACCGAACCCGCCGCCCGCTCGGAGCAAGTGCACAGTAACTTCGGCCGGGGCGACCCCCAATCCGCGCGCCACGAGGTCGCGTCCGGATCCCGGGGTTTGGCTGTTGGTCCAAAGTTCGACCTTGCCGTCGCGCACCCGTGCCGTGCAGTTTTGGGGTTCCAACGGCGCATGGGCGATGAACGGATAGGCGTACGTGGCGGAAACACGCTTGGCGGCTCCCGCAAGCGCCGCGTCGGCGTCGCCGCGCTTGAAAACGTTGAAGCCCGGAGGGGCCTTGAACGCCGCGGCGGCTTCGGTGGCGAATCGCTGACTCGACTGATCCGCGAAGGGACCTTCGTCCCAGACCACCTCGAGCTTGGTGCGGGCCGTCTGCGCCTGCCACCACGTGTCGGCGACGATGGCGACACCGGATTCGAGCCCGGGTTCGTTCGGGACGATCGGTCCGGAAATGGCGACGCCCTCGACGACGAATGCCTTGCGGACGCCGGGAAGCCGCCCGATTTCTTCGACGTTCGACGACCGAACCTTTCCACCAAGCACCGGGCATTTGTGGAACACCGCGTAGCGCATTCCCGGAAGTTCGAAGTCGATACCGTAAATGGGTTGACCGGTGACGATTTCATGGACATCGACTCCGCGGATGGAGCGGCCGACGATTCGGTACTGTTTCGGGTCCTTGAATTTGACCGTGGCGGGTTCGGGGAGCGGCAGTTCCGCGGCTTTGGCAATGAGATCCGTGTAGGCGGCCTCCCGCTTGGAGGGCGTGTGGATCACCTTGCCGGGAACGGTTTCGCATTCGGTGGGCGGGACGTTCCAACCGGCGGCCGCGGCGGCGACCAGTTGGTGGCGGAGGGTGGCCCCAACGCGCCGCAGGGGTTCCCAGCCCATCGGCGTCCCCAGGCTTCCGGCGGAAAACTGGGGGCCGTATTTGCCATCGAGATCGGCTTGTTCGACGGTCACGGATTTCCAGTCGACATCGAGTTCCTCGGCGATCAACATGGGGGCCATGGTCTTCATGCCTTGGCCGGTTTCCGGGCTTCGAGCTTGGATGACGACCTTGCCATTCGGGGAAATGCGCACGAAGGCGAGCGGAGCCAGTGCGGGCGGCCCTCCGCGTTGCGCGTGCGCGGTCCGTCGGGCCACCGGATGCAACTCGGCCACGAGGCCACCGGCGACGGTTGCTCCGATCTTCAGGAACGTGCGTCGTGCGACGGTGCTCATCGGGTCGTTCCTTCCTTCGGTTTGGGCGGGGCGGGTTTGACGGGCGAGGCCTTGGTGCCCGCGGGCCGTCGCGGCTTCGGCCCGGGAACAACGCCGGGCAATGGAGTCATCGCCGCGGCGCGACGGATCGCGGCGCGAATCGACAAGTAGGTGCCGCAGCGGCAGAGGTTGCCATCCAGAGCTTCTTCGATCTGGGCGTCGGTGGGCATCGGGGTCTTGCGCAGCAGGGCGGCTGCCTGCATGATCTGCCCCGCTTGGCAATACCCGCACTGCGGGACATCGACATCCTTCCAGGCCGCTTGCAAGGGATGGCTACCGGTGGCCGACAGTCCTTCGATCGTCACCACCTTCCGCTTGCCGATGGTCGAGATCGGTGTCTGGCAGGCGCGGGCCGGTTCCCCGTCGATGTGGACCGTGCACGCTCCGCAAACTCCCATTCCGCATCCGAATTTGGTTCCGCGCAGGTGCAGCAGGTCCCGGAGCACCCAGAGCAAAGGGGTCGCCGGGTCCGCCTCCACGTTCCACGCTCTTCCGTTCACGTCGATCCGCATCGCCGCCGTCCTCCTGACAAAGCCAACATACCAATTCGTCGCCGCATCGTCACGCCCGTGGGTGGGCCGCGCGGTAAGCGGAGCGCAAACGTTCGTCCGCGACATGGGTGTAAATCTGGGTCGTGGTCACGCGGGCGTGTCCGAGCATCTCCTGGATGGCGCGGATATCGGCGCCTCCGCCCAGCAGATGCGTGGCGAACGAGTGGCGCAACCAGTGGGGCGAAGGAAGGCGCCCGAGGCCCGCCCGCGCGGCATGGCGACGCACGAGGGTCCAGACCCGGTTCCTCTGGATGGGAAAGAGGCGATCGACCCCGCGACGCGCGGGACCATCGTTCATGTGCCGAGCGATCGCTTCCCGAGCCGGTTCCCCCAGCGGCACTCGTCGTTCCTTGTCGCCCTTTCCCCGCACGCGCACCCAGCCTCGTTCCAGGTCGATATCCACGATCCGCAGGCTCACCAACTCTCCCACGCGCAGTCCCGAGGAATAGAGCACTTCGAGCATCGCCGTGTCGCGACGGCCCGCGGGCGTGGTCGATCCGGGCGCGGCCAGCAATCGCGCGACCTCGTCCTTGCCGAGCGTCCGCGGAAGCTTCCGCTCGGCCCGGGCCGGTGAGTCGGCGAGCCGCACCGGATTCGCATTCGCGACGCCTTCGGCTTCGAGGAATCGGGCGTAGCTCGAAAGCGACGCGCGATGTCGTGCGATGGTGGAGGGGGCGAGTCCTTCCCTGCGTAGGCGCGCGAGCCAGGTTTCCACTCCATCCGCATCGAAGGGAAGGTGGGACGCATGCCAGCGCGCGAGGTCGCGCCGGTAGGCGGCGATCGTGTGTGGCGAACAGCCCCTCTCCGCCTCCAAGTGGCGCAGGAAAGCCTCCGTGGTTTCGATCCGGCTCGCGGTCGGGTCCATCTCACGCGTGCATTTCCCGCCGTCGGATCGCGCTTCCTCCAAGGGCGGTTTCATTCGTTTTCCGGAACACCGTGTCGTGCGGTCGCATGGCCCAGAAGGTTTGCCCAGCGTTGGTTCCCGAGGTCGAAATGCCACCATTCCCCGGCGTAGTTGGCGAAACCCGCCCCTTCCATGGCGTGGAACAGGATCCGGCGAGCGGCGCGGACGAGGGAATTCGGTGCCGCATTTTCAAAAGAACGCGTGGCCGATTCGGGCACCGGCGCGTCGACGGGCGTACCGAAGTCGAGGGCCTCGCCCGTGGCGAAATCGAACAGAACCACATCGACAGCCCCTCCCGTCCGGTGCGGTGGAGGAGCATCGGGGGACGGGTCCGGAAAGGCCACGAAATGGCGCACGCGAGACTCGGTTTCGTGCTGGGAGAGCGCGGGTTCGGCGTGCCGCACCCGCTCCCACTCCCGATTCCAAAGCCACTGCTGCACCGCGACGGGACGATGGCCGTCGTGTACCCGCAATCCCAGCGGTTCCGGCAGGAGTTCGACGGCGCGTTGCAGCGCCATGGCCACGTCGGTGCGCACCCGAATGTGGTCGGGAGCGCCCGGTACGCCATCGGAGTGGTAGACGGGCGCGCCTTGGAGTCGCGGCACGGTGGGCGGGAGCCGGACCAGCGGTTGTTCGTTGCCGACGATCGGGATACGCCTCCAGTCGGGCGGTTCCTCCCGCGGGGGAATCGGCCGATCCAGCGGCGATCCGGTCAGCAAGGCAAACCGGCGGCCCACCGGCATCCTTGGAGATTCAACCGCGCGACATCGGGTAGGCCGGCGACCGCCGCGGTGTGGCCCAGCGCGT
>JBJTRZ010000359.1:0-1459 GCA_046076415.1 Armatimonadota bacterium | reverse complement strand
GAAGGATGCGAAGAACTGGCCATTCGCATAGCCTCCCTTGCCCGGAATCTGCGCCGTGCCGGTCTTCCCGCCCACGGCGTAGCGATCCAGTGCGGCGGCGGTTCCGGTACCCTCCACGACCACATTTTCCAACATATCCCGTACGGTTGCCGCGGACCGCTCCGAGAGCACGCGCACCGCCGGCTCCGCCGGAATGGGCCGCACGTCGCCGGTCCTCGGATCGCGCACGCCCCGCACGATACGCGGGCTCCGTCGCACGCCATCCACGAACGTGGTGTAGGCGGCGGCCATTTGCAGCGGTGTCACGGAAACGCCTTGCCCGAACCCCACCGTCGCGGTGCGTATCTTCGACCAGTCGTTGCGGACCAACCCCGACTCCTCGCCGGGAAGTCCGCTGCGCGTGGAGGCCCCGAACCCGAAATCGTGCATAGTCCGAGCCATGCGATCGGGCCCCATCGCGAGCGCGATCCGTGCCGTGGCAACGTTGCAGGAGTGCGTGAGGACTCCCTTGACCGTCTGCGTGCCGTGTCCGTGTTGGAAAGCGCCGTGCGGATCGCAGGAAACCTTGCGCCGCCCGATGGGCAATCGCCCGGTGCACGTGAACGTGTCGGAAGGCACCACGGTGCCCGCTTCCAAGGCGGCGGCCAACGTGATCGACTTCATGGTCGATCCCGGCTCGAAAACCCATTGCGCTCCGGCGATCCGCCGGTGATCGGCCGGAACCGTGCCCGGAGTGTTGACATCGAAGGTCGGACATCCGGCCATGGCCAGGATGTCGCCACTCGCTGCGTCGAGCACGACGGCTGTTCCCGCCTCGGCTTTGTGCTCCGCGACGGCGCGGGCGAGCTCCGCCTCGACCTCGTGTTGCAGGGTCGAATCGATCGTCAGAACCAAATCCTGACCTGGGACTCCGGGTCGGATTTCCTGTTCCGAGCCGGGTACGACTCCCTTGAGATCCGACTTGCGACGGACGACTCGGGGAGTACCCGCCAAGGTCGCATCCCACCGGTATTCCAAACCCTCGAGCCCGACACCGAATCGGCTGACGTGCCCGAGCACGGCACTGGCGTGCAATCCGTCGATGGCGCGGCGCCGGGTGGTGGGATGGAATCCAACTCCGGGAAGCCCGTGCAGGCGCAGTTCCCGCTCGCGCTCCGGCGAAATCCACGGAACCAGGTCGATGGTCGCGAAACGCGACAACCCATCGGCCGTGCGGCGCCGACCGGCCCCTTCGAGCGCGGCGATGGTCGGCGGGGTGCGCTCCGCCCATTCCTTGGGAAACAGCGTCGCCAAGACCACCTCCAGCCGTGCCCGACGCGACTCGGGCGAATCCTCGGGCGTGAGGTTGTTTTGGAACCACGCATTCGGGTCCACCACCAACACGAATCCCGGCTCATTGCGCACCAGAACCCGCATGTCCCGGTCGTAGATCCGCCCACGTTCGGACCGGAGCGACACC
>JBJTRZ010000358.1:0-2438 GCA_046076415.1 Armatimonadota bacterium | reverse complement strand
CGTCTGCCGGAGGGATCCGACCCCAGCGAGGTGGGCCTCGACACCTACCTCGACGGCGCGTGGCTCGTAGCCATCGAGTGGCCGGACCGCTTCGCCGGCAGCCTGGGAGTCGGACGCGTCTGGGACATCCGATTCGAATCGATCGATTCGTCCACCCGGCGGATCGAGATCATGGCGCCCGGCGTGCCCGCGTGTTGATCCTCGCGCTCGAGACCTCGGGGGATCGCTGTTCGGTGGCGGTGGCGCGCGGCAAGGCCGTGCTGGCTCAAATCGTCTTCGACCATGAACGGCGCTTGGTGGAGCGCTTGCCCGAAATGGTCGCCGCGGCGTGCGCCCGCGCGGGGTGCGGCATCGATGACATCGACGCGATCGCCGCCGGAATTGGTCCCGGGTCCTTCACCGGCGCCCGCGTTGCGGCGACATTCGCGAAGGCGTGGGCCTGGGCCACCGGGAAACCCGCGGTGGGAGTGCCGGGCTTTCCTGCGGCCGCCGCGTGCGAGCCGACCGGGAGAACCGTAGTTGGAATCGCTCCCTGCAGGCGCGGCGAGGCCATCGTCTGGGTGGGCGGCGACGATTATCGCGTGCTGCCGATCGATCGAATCGTCGGTGCGGTGCGAGAGCTCCATGGCGATCATCCCGTGATTGCCATCGGCGAGGCGGCCGCTTGGCTGCCCGCGACGGAGGGCATCGAACTGCGTCCGCATCCTCCGCTGGCATCCGCGATCGCCGCCGCGGCGTGGGAAGTCCTGCGCACGGGTGACCGTCCCGATCCGAACACCTTGGGACCGCTGTACGTTGCTCCGCCTCCCATTCGCCAAGGAGTTTCCCCGTGACCCGTCGTGCCTTGCCTTCGGTTGAAAAGCTATCGCGAGATGCGTCGTTGTCGGCATTTCCACGTTTGGTGGCGATCGCGGCTGCTCGGGAAGCGGTGTCGCGCCTGCGCTCCACGCTCGCGGAGTGTCCGGAAACCGCGACTCCGGATCCCGTCGACCTCGCGTTGCTCTTGGCCCATCAACGCGTATCCCCGTCGTTGCGCCCGGCCATCAACGCCACTGGAGTGGTGTTGCATACCAATCTTGGTCGGGCGACGCTCGCTCCCGAAGCCGCCGAAGCGGTGCGCCGGGTGGCCTCCGGCCACTGCACGCTCGAGGTCGATTTGGAAACCGGCGGCCGCGGATCGCGGCGCGACCATGTGCAAGGATTGCTCCGCGAACTCACCGGCGCCGAAGCGGCCATCGTGGTCAACAACAACGCAGCCGCGACCCATCTTGCGGTGGCGGCGATGGCGCATGGGCGGGAAGTGCTGCTGTCCCGGGGCGAAATGGTGGAGATCGGTGGCCAGTTTCGATTGCCCGACGTGGTGCGCGCCGCCGGTGCGGTGCTGGTCGAGGTCGGAGCGACCAACCGAACCCGCATCGCCGACTACGCCGACGTCATCGGACCGGAGACCGGGATGTTGCTACGGTGCCATACGAGCAATTACCGAATCGTGGGATTCCATCAAGCCGCGACGATCGAGGAATTGACGGACCTTGGTCGGGATCGGGGCGTGCTCGTCGGCGACGATCTCGGGTCCGGCGCGCTCCATGATCTGGCACCGCTGGGTATCGTCGACGAACCGACCGTGGGACGCAGTGTCGCCGCGGGCGCCGATTTGGTCTGGTTCAGCGGCGACAAACTACTGGGCGGGCCACAGTGTGGAATCGTGGTCGGGACGAGGGCATCGATCGATCGCCTTGCTCGGCATCCACTCGCTCGCGCGGCCCGTCCCTGCAAGCTCACGCTTGCCGCGCTCGAAGCGACACTGCGCCTGCATCGCGACACGAATCCATTCGAGACCATCCCGGTGCTCCGTCGATTGGCGGAGCCGGCAAATAGCGTTCGCCAGCGTGCCGAGCGAATCGCGGCCGATCTCGAGGGATCCGCCGAGGTCTCCGTGGTGCCCACCGAAAGCGCGACCGGCGGGGGGGCGGTGCCGGGCGGAACGCTGCCTTCCTGGGGCGTCGCGCTTTCGGGTGGGGATACCGTTGCCTTGGCCCGCAGGTTGCGCAGCGGCGCCCCTTCGGTGCACGGCCGCATAGAGCAGGACCGGTTGCTTTTGGATATGCGCACGGTGGATCCCGGTGAAGAGGAACTGCTTTCGGAAGCCGTGCGCCGCGCGCTCGATCGAGCGCGCGGCTAACCTACGCCGCGCAGGCCGCGTCGATGGCCGCCAGATCCTCGGCCGCGAGGGGCGTTCCCGTCAAGGCGTCGAGGTTTTCGTCGAGTTGGCGAACGCTCGACGCGCCGATCAGGGCGGACGTCACAACCGGATCGCGGATCACCCACTGCATCGCCATTTGCGCGAGTGTCTGTCCACGCCGTTTGGCCACCTGGTAGATCGCAACGATCCTTGCACGCTTTCGGTCGACTTCCGTGGTCTGAAGCGCGCCGTGGGC
>JBJTRZ010000357.1:0-5808 GCA_046076415.1 Armatimonadota bacterium | reverse complement strand
GCTCGTGCTCGTGCGCGCGGCGGACGGCACTTGGCCCATCACGCGGATCTTCCCGCGCGACACGCGACCCTACGATCCCAAACGCCCGCCGTTCCGTACGCGCATCGAGGTGGCCGACGGCACGTTGGTGCTGCGCGACTTTGCCGCGGGAACTTCCTCCCGGCGCAGTCTCGAGGAAAACTCCTTTCGGATCGGCGAGGGGTGGATCGATCTGGCTGGATGGAGGATGGTGCGGTTTCGGGCCGCAGGCACCGCGAAGACGGGCACCACGACGATGCGTCGACTTGGGGGAACCCTCGAGATCGACGGCTATATCGCCCGCGGAAAACCCGACGCACGCCCGGACGGTCCCCGGGCCGGGCTGGGAACCTATGGACTGGCGGTGCATGGCAGCCGCCTCGACCTCGCCTACGCCGTCGGCTACCTGCCGTTCCCGTTGCCGGTCGCGCCCACGCGCGGAAGTGGCGACCTTCGTTTGCACGCCTTCGGAAACGCGAACGCGCCTCCCATACTGCACGTGTCCGCCGCGTTCCGGGAAGCCGACTTTCCCATCAACGTGCTCGATACGCTGAACGTCACCCGGGCGTCGGGCACCGTCGACTGGGCGGCCGGCGTGCTCCGCGTCCGCACGTCCGGCCGGATCGAGGGAATTCCCGCCGAACTCGACGCGACCGTCTCCGGACTCGCCACCGCGGGCGGAGCGTACGTGCGCGCGCGGGGACGCGTGCCCGCGGGAGTGCCGGTGGCTACCCTCGCGGCGCTGGTCCCCGGTGTCCGCCCCCCCCGCGCACTGCAATTGCCCGAGCGCGTCCGCGTCGACGAATGCGTGGTGGAGGGGCCCCTCCGGTCGGTGCGCGCGCGCGCGGTCGTATCGGGCGACACCATCGGATGGTCGGGGATGCCGCGGGTGGGCCGATGGCGCGTTCCGGTGTCGGTTGGTCCGGATGGCATCGTGGCCGGTCCCATCGCCGCAAGCGTGGCCGGGGGCGGGACCCTGGAGGGAAGACTCCGCTGGGCGCCGACCACGGGTGTGGGCAACGCCGACCTCGCGGTGCATCGGATCCCGCTCGCCGGGTTTGCCGCGATTCGTGGATTCGACGCACGCTGGCGCCCGGGCGGGCGATTCGACGGGGAAGCCCGGCTCGCATTCCGCACCGGACTGCGCCGAGGGATCCCGGTGTCCGGTCGCATCGATGGCGTGGTCGTCGAACCGGCCCTGGGACAAACCACGTTCGAGCGGGCGGTCCTCTCCGCCGATCTCGCGGGATCCCGAATCGCGGTCCGGCGCGCACGACTGACCGGTTCGGCGGGCGTGGTGGACGTTGGGGGAACCATCGATCCCGGGAAGGGGCTGCGTCTGGATGCCCGACTCGTCGGGATCGATATCGCCACCGTTTCGGCGGGTCTTGGAGGTCCCGAGGCCGAGGGTGTCCTGTCGGCCCGTGCGCTCCTCTCCGGCTCGTTCACGTCGCCGCGGGTGGTGGTCGACGACCTATCGATTCTCGGGCCAAGGATTGCTTGGCAAGGGCGATTGCTCGCCGCGGATGCCGTGCGCGCCGACAGCGTGCGCGCGACCCTTGGCCCCGAAGGATCGTGGAACATCTCCTGGGACCAACCCGTGCGGCTTTCGCTGTATCCCGCCGAAGTCCGGATCCTTGGTTCCGTGGCCTCCGGTCCCGTCTCGCCGCGGCTCGACCTTCGGGCCTCCGCAAGCAACATAGCCGTGGAACGTGTGTTGCCGTGGATCTCCGCCGACCAAGCCGGCTGGTCCCGCCCGTGGCTTCGCGAGGATCCGGTCTGGCGCGCGCTCGCCGTCGATCTGGAATGGATTGCCCAGCCGCCCCCGATATCGGGCCGCATCGTGGAAGCCGAGGTGCGGGCCACGGGAACACTGGAGGATCCTCGGGTCGCCGGGTCCGTGTCGGCGCGCCGATTGCGACTCGGAGACTTTCCCGTCGAATCCGTCACGGGCGACTTCGCTTGGGAGGATGGCGGCTGGTCGGTGCGCCGGTTCGCGGCCAAGTCGGCTGCCGGCGAACTCGCGGGCGAGGTGTCGAGTGGTGGGGATGGAGCCCTCGCCGGCGCGGTGACGCTCGACCAGGTTCGACTCGAAGCGCTGGCCCCGTGGACCGGAGACAAGGTTTCGTTGGGCGGCGCGCTCCGGCTGAAGGGCACCGTGCGGGGTAGCCGCAACGCCCCATCGATATCCGGATCGGTCGAGGTGCTCGACGAATGTTCGGTGGCTGGTCTGGCACTGGGGGGCGCTCGTTTCGGAGCATGGACGGTCGAGGGGCGGTTGCCCGAAGGCGCGGACCCTTCCGTTGCCGCCCGCATCGAGGGCTTCGACGCTGTGGTGGCCGGCGCTCCGCTGAAGATCGGACCCTCGGCGTTGGCTTGGCCGTCGGGCAAGGTCGCGGCCAAATTGGAATGGGAAATTTCCCTGCTGCGCGATCTCGTCCGGCGCATTGCGGAAACGCCGGCCGAGGATACGGTGGTGGGGGAATGGACCCGGCGCATCGCTTCGGGAACTCCCGACGACATCGACGCCAGGGCGACCGTGGTGGTTGGGGTTTCCGGTGCGATCGGGGAAAACTCCGGCGATCCATTGCGCATCGATGCGACCGTGCGCGGCGACGATGCCCGGATTGGTCCCGTTCGGTTCGATTCGGTGGACGCGGTGGTGCGGACCTCCGGGCGACGAGTGACCATCGAGCGCCTCGATCTACAGGGCCCGGCCGCCACCGTCGAAGGAGGGGGGACCATCGACCTTCCCTCCGAGGCGGGGGGGAGCATCGGCTTCGACCTGCGCCTCGAATCCCTGCAGCCCTCGCTAGAACTCGTGCGGGCGCTCGATCCCGATTTTCCCCTGTTTGGTGCCTTGGATTCCGTTTCCATCGTGGCGAAGGGCACCTCCGACGCTCCGAAGGTGCAGGCGACGCTCGAAGGGTCGGGGGTCGTGTTCAAGGCTCCCGACCGTCAGCCCTTGACCCTCGACCGATTGCGCGTCAACGCGCGCCTGTTCCGGGACGGCGACGGCGATCTGGTGCTCGGGATCGACGACGGATTGGCGACACACGGCGACGAGGAGGTCCGATGGGATTTCCTGCTGCCCGTCGATCTGGAACGACGGCGCATCGTGGCGGGTCGTCCCATCCGGCGCCTCGAAGCCCGCGTGCGCGGGTTGCGCATGGCAACGTTGCTTGCGTTCGTGGATGTTCCCGTGGATCAGGTCGACGGCCGGCTCGAGGGGCGCCTCGCGATCGAAGGCTCCCTCAATACGCCCTCGCTCGGAGGCAACTTGACCCTCGACGGGGGCGAGGCCACGTTCCGCAAGGTCGGCTCGGCGCGCCGCGCGCCGGTGAACGCGATTTCGGAGATGCGTGTCGATGTTCGTTTTTCGGGAAAGAACGTCGTGGTGGAGGCGGCGCGCATCGGTTTCGGGCCACCGACCGGCGACAATCGGCGCGCAGGCGGGGTCGTATCGGCGCGCGGCACGGTGCGCCTCGACAACCTCGAGGACTTCACGCGGTTGTTCACCGGCCTCGACCCAGCCGCGGAACCGCCCCGTCTACGTGGCAATTACGATCTCTCGGTTCGTGTGGCGGCGCTTCGGCCGGATGTGGAGAACCTGACGGGATTGTTCGGAATGGTGGACGCCCGCGGGCAGAAGGGGCTGGGAGAGGCGGGGTCCGGTTTGGTCGACGGCGAAGTGGCCATCACCGGCCCGTTGCTTTCGCCGTTGGTGGCCACTCCGCGGGACAAGCCCCTGCGCATCACCGAACTCAACCTGCGCCTTCCGCGCCCCGGGCCCTTGGCGACGTCGGCCAAGGCTCCATTGCTCGATCCGCTGTGGGCGGTTCGAATGGACATTCCCTCGGATGCCCGAGTGGTGCTGGTCGATTCCCCGGTCGTCCGACTCGAGTTTAATGGTCGGGGATCGGTCGGGGTGTCCGGATCGCTTTCCGCGCCCACATTTTCCGCGATCATGTACCCCGCCGGCGGCTACCTCCGCTATCCCTTGGCGCGGCTGGATCTTCAGCGGGGGGGCACGGCCAGGATCGAATACGACGCGCGCCGATTGGCGGTGAACCTCAACGGAGTGTCGGCCGAGGGCAAGATCACCGGGATCGCCGGGGCCTCGGCCCGCCGGGGCGATGGTGGCTTGGTGAACGTTGGTCTGGGAGGGGTGGGCGGCGGGGCCGAAACGACCTACCGCATTCTCGCGACATTCAACGGCGCGATCGACCTCGCCGGCACCAGCGGCACCGACCTGTTGCAACAGACCACCCTACAGGCGCAGCCCGATCTGACGCGCCAGCAGATCCTCGAGCTGCTCGGAGCCCGCCGACAATTCGATCTCGTCGCCAGCGGCGACACCGAGCAAGCGTTCCGGGAATTCGGGAAGCGCTTCGCCGACGCCGGATTGGTGACCGGCTTGTTTCGGCCGCTCGTTTCGGGAGTTCGATCGGCCTTCGGGCTCGACGCGTTCGACATGAACTACAGCCTCGATGGAACGGCGTTTTTCCGTGTCGTTCGAAGGTTGCCCACGCCCGTCGACCGCTTCACGGTGGAGGTGAGCAAGTCCTTCACCACCCGGGTTTCCAATACCGCCACGCTGCCTTTCCGGTTCGGCCTCAATTACGAACTCTTCCCGTTGCAACCCCGCGGCCGCTTCCAACCCAGGCTCCTCCTCGGCGTCGCCGCCACCAGCGAACAGCGCGACACCTTGTCGTTCGTGCGCGGGACGGTCAATTATTGACGTGCCGTGGGGGCGGGAAACAGCGCCCTGCGCCTGTCAAACACCGGAAACTTTCACAGGGCATCGTTGTCCGATGAAGGACCGACCCGAGGGTCGGTTGCGGCGGGTGCCACGAGACGCTCATGCCTGATTCGGAAAACCGGGCTCCGGAAGGGGCCGGCGCGGATCCCGAGGACGACCATGGGCTCGACTTCGAACAGGTCCATCTCCGGTACCAATCGCGTATTTACAACTTGATACTGCGCTTGGTGAACGATCCGGACGAAGCCCAGGATCTCACCCAGGAGACGTTCACGAACGCTTGGCGCTCCTGGGATCGATTCCGAGGGGACGCACGGGTCTACACCTGGCTTTACCAGATCGCCTACAACAACTGCAAGAACTGGTTCAAGGCGCGGCAGCGCCGGCGCGATCGGGAGTCGATATCCCTCGACGACGGCATCGACACCGAGTCCGGGGAACTGTCCCGCGAGGTCGCCGACTGGAGCGCCGTGCCCGAAGGGGTGCTGCTCTCCGCCGAAATGTCCCAGCAGATTCGCAAGGCGGTCGATGCGCTCGCGCCCGAGTACCGCGACATCCTCGTGCTTGCCCAATGGGAGGAACTTCCCTACGAGGACATCGCGCGCATCACCGGCCTCACGGTGCCGGCGGTCAAGACCAGGCTCCACCGGGCGCGCCTCAAGGTCCGGCAACGTTTGGAACCGTACTATCAGGGTTGGATGGGACGTGGGGATGGCCCCGCTTCCTGAAAAAGGGTCTATGAATCAAAGACTGACGTTCGTGTTCGCCGCCATCGCTTGCGCCGCCGCTCCCGCCGTGGCTCAGGAAGGGCGTCCGGTTTCCGAAATCGTGGTGCTCGGACTGCGCAGCACCAACGAAGAGGTCGTGCGCATCGCGGCGCGCACCGCCGGCGTGCGCGAAGGACAGGCTTTTTCGAACGACGCGTTCAACAAGGCCAAGGAGGCGTTGCGCGCCAAGGGGCTTTACGCGGATGTCTTTGCCCGCACCGAGGACGCGCCCGACCGGCGACGCGTGCGAGTTATCTTCGA